>SKRK01000064.1 GCA_007118525.1 Balneolaceae bacterium | reverse complement strand
ATCCTTATTCATAATTTCTTACAGGCCGCAGAATACAGGGGAAATACATCTGTTTGGTGATGTGACGACTGAGTATTAACAAGGTTACAATAAATATAATTATTTCTTTCAGAGACAGATTGATGGTTTCGCACTCAATTTATGTAAATGATTCGATTAATTTATTGTTCCTGCCTTTTCGAAAATAGTGTTTTAGCATCAGATTTGCGAGGTTTTTGAACAAAGAAGCGCTTTCACATTTTTTACTGTATGCTGATCTATTTTTTGCCATTTTATATATTACATGTAAACACTTTTACCTTAAATGATAAACATGAAGACAGAAGAAGTAATAGAAAATCTGCCGGAGCTGGCAAAAAACCTTAAAAAGCACAGGGAGGTGCTCCTGGCAAACCTGGTTATGATTGGGGAAATTCCATCCCCCACTTTTAAAGAGAGTGAACGGCTCGAATTCCTGCTCGACAGGTTTAATGAAGCCGGTCTTACCGACTCCTCAATTGATGGAAGCGGAAACGGAGTGGGTGTTTTGAAGGGCACCAAGGGGGAGAGCTCCATACTGATAAATGCACATGCCGATACGGTTTTTTCGTCCAAAACCGACCATACCATGCAGGTATCAAGCGACACCATAACCGGCCCCGGGGTTGCCGACAATAGCCTCGGCCTCGCTGTACTGGCTACCATTCCCTATATTTTAAAGGAGCTTGATGTTGAACTTGAACAAGATCTTATTTTACTTGGCGGATCAAAAAGCCTGGGAAGAGGTGATTTAGAGGGAATTCGTTTCTTTTTGGATAATAACTCTTTTCAGATTTCTCAGGCAATTTGTATTGAAGGTGTAGAGTTGGGCCGGCTCAGTTACTCCTCTATTGGAATGTTGCGGGGGGAGATTACCTGCAGGGTTCCCCACAGCTACGACTGGTCGCGATTTGGAGATGCAAGCGCGATACTTACGTTAAATGAAGTGATCAATAAAATTAATGACATCAGGCTGCCAAAACGGCCCCGAACCAGCATTGTGATGGGATCAATAGCCGGTGGTACATCATTTAATACCATCGCTAAAGATGCTACGCTTGGTTTTGAAGTTCGTTCAGAATCTCAAGAAGTTGTTGAATCTGCCGGCCAAACCATTCAGGATATTGTTATGGAAGTATCCTCAAAAACCGGTGATGATGTAGAGCTGGATATCTTTGCCAAGCGCAGTCCGGGTGGCATTCCCTATGCTCATCCTCTGAACAAATGTGCGCGTCAGGTTATGAAAATTTTGGATATTGAACCCAGGCTTGCGCCCAGCACCTCTGAACTCGCTGCATTAATCGATAAAAATATACCCGCCCTCACCCTGGGAATCACACACGGCGACCGAATTCATAAAACAGATGAAACGATTCAAATCGAGCCTATTTATAAAGGCCTTGCTCAACTGATTGGAATAATAACTGCTATAGACGGAGGACACTGTGCTTGAACTACAAGATTGGATTGATAAAAACACCTACCATCACTCTCAGTTTTGGGATCTTAAAAAACTTGTTGAAACCAAAGAGAAGCTTGGGCTAAAGATTTCACTTTGTCTGCCCACACTGAATGAAGAAAAAACAGTAGGCAAGGAGATTATCATCTTCAAATCTGAGCTGATGAACCGCTACCCGCTCATTGATGAGATCGCTGTAATTGACTCCGGATCTGAAGATGATACTCTTAAAGTGGCAAAAAATTACGGGGCCGATACCTATCTGGCTGCCGACATCCTGCCGGAGCTTGAGCCAAAAAAGGGAAAGGGCGAAAATCTCTGGAAAGCCATTTACCAGCTGGAAGGCGACATCATCGTCTATGTTGATGCCGATATCAGTAACATTCACCCGCGGTTTGTATATGGGCTTGTAGCCCCTTTAATCTATCGCGAGGAGGTAAAGTATGTCAAGGCGTTCTACGACCGGCCTCTGGCCTTTTCAGGGAACGTACGCGCATCGGGTGGCGGCAGGGTTACCGAAATCCTGGTCAGGCCGCTGTTCTCATTATTCTTCCCGGAACTCACAGCAATTATTCAGCCCCTTTCGGGTGAATATGCAGTGAGACGTGAGGTTCTGGAACAGATAGCCTTTCCCATAGGCTTTGGTGTAGAAACATCCCACCTGATTGATGTGCACCACAAATTCGGGCTTGAAGCATTTGCCCAAACCGACCTGGATAAACGGGTACATGAGAACAAACCAACAATTTCACTCGGTAAAATGTCGTTTGGCATTCTGCAAACATTCATCAAAAGAGCTAAAACGCTTGGGATTTTTGAGAAAGCTGAACATGAAACCATATTAAGGCAGTTTCAGGTTACAAAAGATCAATATGAACAGAATCTGATAGAGATTGTGGAGGAAGAGCGGCCACCGATGATTGAAATTGAACAGTATCGTAAAAAGTTCGGGCGATGATTTCACCAACAGCTATCGAAGATGAGTTAAAAAGTCGTTTCAAAGAGCTCTCAAAACCAATGGATGCTAGTCCAACCGGAACTGAACCGCGATTAAAAAGGCTGCCGGAGACTCGGGTTTTAATGTACGATTTTTACGGAACGCTATTCCTGAGCGGTGTGGGAGATATCGGTATTGATGACGGAAAATCGGATCCCGGTTTGATGACGGAGGTACTCAAAAGCGCCGGTATTAAAATTAAAGATCCTAAAGCCGGTGAGCGCAGTTTTGAAATCTATACCGAAGTGGTTCAAATTGAAGTTGAAGAGTTTAAAAAAGCCGGAATCAGATATCCGGAGCCGGATATCCGGAAAATATGGAGAGACATATTAATTACCCTTCACAATGAAGGCTTAATTGTATCCATTCCTGATGCCTTTACCAACTACCGAATTTCTGTCGAATTTGAGGCAAGGATGAACCCGGTTTGGCCGGTTGATGGTGCAGCCGAAACACTGCTCCACTACAAAAAAGAAGGCCTTTTGCAGGGTATCCTCTCAAATTCTCAATTCTACACGCCCATCGTGTTGGAAGCGCTCATGGGCAGATCAATCACAGAACTCGGCTTTCATAAAGAGCTGCTGCATTGGTCATTCGAAGAGAAGAATAAAAAACCGGGCCTGATCTTTTACAGGTCATTTCTTGAAAAATTACGAAAAGTTGACCCTTCCGTTAAACCGGAAGAAATACTGTATGCAGGAAATGATATGCTTAAGGATATCTACCCGGCATCTGAACTGGGTATGAAAACCGCCCTTTTTGCGGGCGACAAACGCTCTCTGAAATGGCGGCGCGACGATGACCGATGCAAGAATCTGCAGCCCGATATAGTGTTTACTGAGTTTAAACAGTTGAAGGAGGTTGTGTAAGGACCTTCTGGACGAAAATTTTCTGGTCCTGTTGATTTATTCCACAGGGATGCCGTTGACATGGGTAATTTCAACACCAATTTCCTGGCATAGAAAGATACCTTCGACCCACCAGGGGTGATTGGCCTGTATCATCTGACACCCAGCTGAGTCAGTCTGCATTCCACCAGGAACGCATGGTGGTACTAAGCAGAGACCACCTGAAACTTTACTATTTCATGAGATCGGTCTAAATCTTAATCCACACTACTTGATACGCACTTAAAGTCATCTTACCGCTGCTAAGGATCTCCTTTCCAGATAAGATGTCGCTATATGAATTGGACGGACTGAGCGGAAGATCGAAATCGTTCATCTCTAACACTTTGGTTTTACCGGTTACATTGGCAATAACCAGAACATGCTCAGTTTCATCGGGGTCCCAGCGTTCGATACAAAAAACATCATTACCCAGGTCGTACACTTTTTGCCCGCCATAGGGATGAAAGGCAGGATGGTGCCAGCGTGAAGCGATGATCTGTTTCATTCGGTTAAAAACACGGCTGGTATTGGTATCCGGATCATTCAGCTCGTCCATCAGCTCTTCGTAATACCACTTCTTCCGGTTGATGCTTCGGTAACGCCCCGTCAGAGCTACCCCCTGCAGATTGTTACGCGTGGCGGTCATATTGTGAAAATAGATTCCCGGCACACCCTGAAGGCTGATGGCGATTATCTGTGAGCATATAAACCGCTTCTCCTTCAGCGACTCCGCCCCGTT
>SKRK01000210.1 GCA_007118525.1 Balneolaceae bacterium | reverse complement strand
TATTACGCTTATTTCAGGGATGATATCGATTTTAAAAATATTGCCATGGTGGAGCTGCCTCGCGGCGATTTTGCATTTACAATGGCCCGTCAGTTCCTGTTCAGTGCCTTCAGTTATTTCCTCTACGACAAACTGATCAAAACCGTTGAGGATGAACAGTTTAACGGGATGCTTCAAAAGCATTTCAAAGAGATTAAATACCATCTTCGCCACAGCCGCGAGTGGGTGCTTCGCCTGGGCGACGGAACCGATGAGAGCCACAAACGAATCCAGGATGCCTTTGATGAGATATGGATGTATACCGGCGAGATGTTCGACATGGACGAAGCTGACAAAGCGGCCATTAAACACAATTTATTCGTGGATGTCACGTCAATCAAAGATGAATGGAAAAATCTGGTAAATGAGACTCTGGAGGAAGCTACCTTATCAGTACCTGATTATGATCAGTATATGTTTTCAGGTTCACGCCAAGGAAGGCACACGGAGCACCTTGGCCCACTTCTTGCACAGATGCAATTTTTGAGAAGATCGCATCCTGATGCGGAATGGAAGTGATAGAATAGATATGAGTCTTGAGTCATAAGGATTTTCTCAAGACTCAAGACTCACGACTAAACAGAATGGAAGTAAAGCCACACATATCGAAATCTGAAATCTGGTCGTACCTCGAGGAGGTGATCGACCCGGAGATTCCTGTACTGAACGTAGTGGAGATGGGTATTGTAAGGGATGTGGAGTATGAAGGAGAGCAGCTCATTGTCAAAATTACCCCTACCTACTCCGGATGTCCGGCCATGAATGCCATCGAGATGGAGATTCACAAAAAACTCCGTGAAAAAGGGATCCAGTCCTTCAAGATACTCACCGATTTCAAGGAGAGCTGGACAACCGACTGGATGACCGACCACGCCAAAAAGAAATTAAAGGATTACGGAATTGCCCCGCCGGAGAAAACTGAAGAGAGCGGAGATTTCCTATCCTCATTGAAAGGTTCTCAAAAAATAGTGCCTTGCCCCTATTGTGATTCATTAGATACTAAACTGCAAAGCGAATTTGGTTCTACAGCCTGCAAATCTCAGTACTACTGCAACAGTTGTAGTCAGCCCTTTGAACACTTTAAATGCATTTGAGAAATGAAAGCTTTCACACTTTTTACGGCGCTTTTCATTTTAACCACAGCCGGGTCCGCTTTTGCACAATTTCGGAATTTAAATCCGGATCAAATTGATGATAAACAGAAAACTACAGTTCTTCGTCTTACTCCGGAAATGTTTTCAAACCAGATCTTAATTCCTGATTTCACCCCGGAGGCCTCATTAACTTTTCCGTTTCTGGAGACAAAAATTTCTCATAATCTGATTTATCTCGGCACAAAAATTCTCTGGAATAAACTGGAACTCGATTCCCCCGGATTAACTTCTTTCTCAGCCTACCCAAGAACGGTAACCGAATATAACAATGCCGTTCGAAGGCAGATGTTCGATGCCGAACCAACAAGCCAACAGCGCAGATCCACGTTATTCTTACGAAGAAACTGAGCATATTTTTTTTGATTTTGAAGTACATCTCAATACTCAATACTCAATCTACCTGAACATGTCCCTTATCCTAACTTCACTCGAAAACAGCACGCTCACCATTACCCTAAACCGGCCTGAGAAGTATAACAGTTTCACAGAGCCTATGGCGCTGGAATTTCAGAAAGCTCTCAGTAAAGCTGAGCCGGATGAAATACGATCTGTTTTAATCAACGCCAACGGTAAAGCTTTTTGCGCCGGACAGGACCTGTCTGAAGTTGTTGAACGTGCAAAGGACGACAATTACGAACTGGCCGATACGGTACGAACCATATATAATCCTGTGATCCGGGCCATTCGAAAACTGAGTAAACCGGTTGTTTGCGCCGTACAGGGAACCGCCGCCGGTGCAGGTGCCAACATTGCGTTTGCCTGCGACATTGTGCTTGCATCAGATGAAGCGGTATTTGTGCAGGCCTTCAGCAAGATTGGGTTAATTCCCGATAGCGGAGGTACGTTTTTTCTGCCTCGATTAGTAGGCATGGCAAGAACCAACGCGATGTATCTGCTCGATGAAAAAATAACCGCTGATAAAGCCGTAGAGATAGGGTTGATCTACAAAGCCGTTCCACACGAAGAACTTTCAGACGAGGCGAAATCCTTAGCAAAAAAACTCGCCACTATGCCTACCAAAGGATTTGGCCTCTACAAGAAGGCTCTCAATCAAACGTTTGAAAACGACCTCGAACAACAGCTTTCACTTGAAGCCACACTCCAGAGTGAAGCCGGTAGAACCGAGGATTACAAGGAGGGTGTTCAAGCATTCATGGAGAAGCGAAAACCCAATTACCGCGGCCGATAATCAGGAATCTATAAAGCTTTTACATAGCTCTCAAACGGAGTTCCCCGCATTCCATTGAAAAATCTCATATCAGCTGTTACAACTTTTTCGTCATACTCAATTGCAGCAGCCAGGTAACATGCATCATATTGAGTGATAGGCAGTGCCGAGGATAGGTCGAAAGCCATTTTTGAAACCAATTTATAAGGAACTACATCAAATGGAATATTTCTGATTTCCTGAATGATTTGGACCGCATCACTCTGTTCAACCAATCTCTGCCGAACTTTTTTGGTGACAATGGCATCGAATTCAATTAAAAAAAGATCAGGAATAATCATCCTGTTGAATGAGTTCAGGATCTCCCCGGCCTCTTTAAATTTATTTTCCGGAAGGAACCATTTAATGGCTACACAAGCATCAACTACAAGAATATTCATCTGTCTCTGTCTTCAGAGAGTTCATCTCCGCTATCAGGAAAATTCTTGCCTGAAGCTTTATACTTCACCAATATTTCATTGACCCTCCCCCTTGTCGCTTCTATATCGGGTTTTGCATGAAATTCTACGAGCTCTTTCAGTTCTTCCTGCAGAGATCTGTTGTTATTTGCAGCCCTCTCCTTTAGTTTTTCAAGGGTTTTCTTGTCTATATTTCTGATGAGTACATCTGCCATAGGTCAATATTTTTAACTGTTGATATCATTATGATATCAATTATTGATCAAAATTACAATACCTTGGTTTTGCCTGCCGATTGCTTATTTTTGTAGAATAAATCATCATCAAATAGAATACATGAGCTTGGATAAAAATACTCAAATCGGTGTTATTGGAGCGGGAACAATGGGGACAGGTATTGCACAGGTGGCTTCAACATTTGGCCACAGAGTTGTACTATATGATCCCTATTCCGATCAGTTAAAATCTTCGAAGTCGGGCCTCGATAAAATACTGAACCGACAGGTCGAAAAAGAGAGAATGACCCAAAATGAGGTAGACTCTATTCTCGAAAGAATAGTTTTCACAGACAATCTTTCAGCCCTTTCAGGGTCCGGCTTTCTGATCGAAGCCATAGTTGAAGATCTTGAAATTAAGAAGGAGGTTTTTCGGAAGGTTGAGGAGATTTTAGAGGATGATGCAATTTTTTCCACCAACACCTCCTCCCTGTCCATTGCGTCTATCTCTTCGGCACTTAAACGTCCTGAACGATTTTTGGGCGTGCACTTTTTTAATCCAGCTCCCTTAATGAAGCTTGTTGAAATTATTCCCGGTATTTCAACGGATGAAACAGTTACAGTATCTGCCCGGTCACTGATCGATACCTGGCAGAAAGTAACCGTTAGAGCCCAGGATACCCCGGGCTTTATTGTAAACCGTGTGGCGCGTCCGTTCTATGGCGAAGCTCTCAGGATTTATGAGGAGGGGGTTGCCGATGCAGCCACGATCGACTGGGCGATGAAAGAGCTTGGTGGTTTTAAGATGGGTCCGTTTGAATTAATGGATCTGATAGGACATGATGTAAACTATAAGGTTACCGAGTCTGTCTTCAAAGAGTTCTACTACGATCCGCGTTTCAAGCCCTCGTTTGCACAAAAACGCCTGGTGGAATCCGGGCGCCTCGGCAAGAAAACAAATCTCGGTTTCTACGACTATCGTGATGGAGCCAAAAATCCGGAACCTGTAAAAGATGACGTTCTGGGAGAAAAAATTCTGTACCGTATATTGGCTATGCTGATCAATGAAGCGGTAGATGCCGTATTTATGAATGTAGCCAGCATTGAAGAC
>SKRK01000361.1 GCA_007118525.1 Balneolaceae bacterium | reverse complement strand
GGCTTCGATTGACGACTTTTTTGACATTCAATATGTAGGCAGTCCCGTTGTAAGTCCGGATGGCGACTGGGTAGCCTATACGGTTCGAAGTTCAGATTATGATGAGAACAATACAGAAACACGGATCTGGATGATTCCGGCAATGGGTGGTGAAGCCCTGCCCATGACTGCAAAAGGTTACTCAGCGGGCAATCCCCAGTGGAGTCCCGACGGGAAGTATCTGTCATTTACAGCTTCGCGGAACGGCAGTAATGGAACCCAGGTATGGGTATTAAACCGCATGGGCGGTGAGGCGCAGCAGCTTACATTTGTAGAACAGGGAGTTTCCGGTTACGAGTGGTCGCCTGACGGCAGCCGTCTGCTGCTAATGATCCGCGATAAGGATGAAGATGAGTCGGATGAACCCAGGCCCTATGTAATCGACAGGCTACAATTTAAAAGAGACTACGCAGGCTATCTCGATCGCAGGCGAACCCATATCTACACATTTACGCCCGGCGATACCACGGTTACGCAGCTGACGTTCGGAGATTTCGACCACTCAGGTGCAACCTGGAGTCCAGATGGTCAATCCATTGCGTTTGTGAGCAACCGAACGGATAATCCCGACGGAAATACAAACAATGATATCTGGATTGTATCGGCTGATGAAGGGGAGAAAGAGGGCGGTTTGATACAGGTTACCACTAACCGGGGCAGTGACACATCGCCTGCATGGAGCCCCGACGGAACTGAAATTGCCTACACGACCAACATTGAACCGGAGAAAATTTGGTATGCCACCACCCACCTGGCAACGATATCAGCTGCCGGGAACGGAACACCAAGGCTTTTAACCCGTGAGCTGGACCGCAATATAAGTTCACCGCGCTATAGTGAAGATGGTGAATCGATACTTTTTATCTACGAAGATGCAGGCGAAACCCAGCTGGCGTCTATTCAAAGAGATGGTTCAGGATTCACGAGGCTGGTTCAAGGTGAAGTTACAGTGCGTGATTTTTCGATGCAAGGCGATTACATCGCAACACTTAAAGGCACTTTTTCAAGCCCGAATGAGGTTTATTACTATTTGAATGGCGAATCAACTCAACTGACAAATGTAAACAGGGAGTATCTGGAGAGGGTAGAAACTGCAGACTTTAAGGAGATTCGATTCAACAGTAAGGACGGTACAGAAATTCATGGATTTCTTGTGAAGCCTATCGGATACGAGCAGGGTATTCGATACCCGACACTTCTCAGAATACATGGCGGACCGGTTGCTCAGTACAGCCACAGCTACAGCTTTGAAGCCCAGCTTTTTGCCGCGAATGGATACGTGGTGATTATGACCAATCCGAGAGGATCTTCCGGATTTGGCCAGGCTTTTTCTGAGATTTTGTTTGCAGACTGGGGGAATAAAGATTTTGAGGATGTTATTGCAGGCGTCGATTATGCAATAGAGCAGGGGTATTCTGATCCCGACAGACTCGGTGTTGGGGGATGGTCGTATGGCGGCATTTTAACCAACTACGTGATCACTAAAAGTGATCGCTTCAAGGGTGCCATATCCGGTGCAAGTGAAACGCTTTATCGGTCAAATTACGGACATGACCATTATCAGCTATACTGGGAAAAAGAGCTTGGATTGCCCTGGGAGACGCCTGAGAATTACGAGAGAATTTCACCATTCAACGATGTAGCCAACGTAACCACACCGACTCTCTGGATGGGCGGATCTGACGACTGGAACGTGCCTATTCTGGGTTCTGAACAGATGTATCAGGCGATGAAAAGATTGGGTCTTGAAACCCAGCTGGTGGTCTACCCGGGAGAACATCATGGCATCAGACGGCTCTCATTTCAAAAAGACCGGTTTCAACGGTACCTTGACTGGTATGCCAAATACGTGCTTGGCGAGTAGATGTTTACATGGTTGAAGCTGTATTCTTGTCTCTCAGTATAGGAATAGTTCAATTTGCCGCAAATTTCAAAGTCATCCGATCCCGTCAAAAGGCTCGGATGATCACCTCAGTGCTCATAAATCATCTTTTTGGTCATGCCTCCATCAATAACCAGATTCTCTCCGGTAATAAAACTGTTATTCGGGTCTGTCAGAAACAGACAGGCTTTGGCAATATCTTCCGGTTTTCCAACACGGCCTGAGGGGTGTTGATGGTGGTCGATATCTCTTAGTTTATCAGGTTGGCCGTCATAGATCCAGCCCGGGCTGATACAGTTCACGCGTATTCCAAAATCTGCGAGCGAGATGGCCATGGCGTGAGTGAGTGCAACAATTCCGCCTTTACTGGCCGCATAGGCTTCAGTGTTCTTTTCCGACATAAAGGCCCGGGTTGACGCAATATTTACAACCGATCCGCCGCCGCTTTTCTTCAAGAATTCGGCAGCATCACGAGTTAATAGAAAGCAGCTTCTAAGGTTGGTATTGATGATGCGGTCCCAATTTTCAATCGTAAGTTCAAAAGGTGATTCAAATTCTGATACTCCCGCATTATTGATGATTATATCTATGCTTCCAAACTCTTTATACGAATCATTTACCAAATCTTGAACAGACACCGGATCTGCAACATCACAATAGATAAATTTGCTATTGCCTCCATCCCCGTTAATTTTTGCTTCAACAGCTTTGCCATTTTTCTGGTCCAGATCAGCCAAAACCACGTTTATCTTTTCTTTTGAAAAAGCAAAAGAGATGGCTTTTCCGATTCCGTTGGATGCTCCGGTTACAATTGCAGTTCGTTTCATGGGGTTATAAATATTTTGAATAAAAAAAAAAGGGCTTACAGTAAAACGATAAGCCCTTATAATATAACACTACGTATTGACCGGAATCAGAAGAAATTATCCCAGTCGATTTCAGCAACGGGTCGGCCAACGCGTGTCGGTACGCGGCCTCCATCGAGTGATGTGTCGATCTCATCAAGGCGGGCATATCGCCTCATATCAATCCAGCGGTGCCCGCCTTCGGCCCAAAGAGAGTAACGGCGTTCAAAGAGAATCTGATCGATGATTTCATCTTTGTCACTGCTGTTAAAATCAGGCAGGTTCCATGAATTACGCACAATGTTGATGGCAACAACGGCTTCCGGGAAGTTGTCAAGTTGTGCCTGAGCTTCGGCATAGATCAGAATCAATTCCTCATTCCGTATAAATGGCTTTGGATCCGTGTTTGAGCTGTATCGGCCATCCTGATAGTCAACCTGAACTCCGGGAACTACTGACGATGAAGCAGGTGAGGCTCTCAGATTAAACTTTCTTTCAACGCGAAGGTCATTTGCTTCTGCATCGTCGATCAGGGAAGGATGAACAACAACGAGATCGGTTGTTGCAGCATCAATTGGGAAGAAGAGAAGATTAAACGGATCGTCACCGCCGGGAAATGGATGGTAGGCTCCTGCGTTCATACTCGCTTCACCAACGGTTAAGTCGAGGAATGAATCATTCAGAGCCGTTAATGCTCCCGACCAGTCTTCTGCATAGATTGCCGCTCTTGCTGCAATAGCCCGGTTGATCTGCAAGATTCCCTGTGGAGTTTGAAAACCGCTAAAACCGGAGCTTAAACTGAAGGGTATTGTTGAACCGGCTGCAGCTAAGTCGGATGCTCCGTCATTTAGCAAGTTTCGGATATCACCAAGTGCCTCACTATAGCTTCTGAACGGACCCGGATTAAGGGGATTTTCAACATCTGTCCGGATTCCGCCATCGTACTGGTGATGAAGCGGAATAAGGAATTGAAAGCCCATAATAGTTTTGGCAAGCCCGGTGAAGGCATTTCTTTCCTGTTCGTTAATTGCGTTCGAATTGCGAGCTGCATTGATCAGAAGTCTTCCGTGATTGATGGCCTGATATGGGACTTCGTAGGCTGTTGCATCAACAAAGAAGTTGGTGTTCGTTTCGGCTTGTGTTGATCCAGGCAGCTGCAGCCATTCCGTTCCGAAGTTTGGATCCGACTCATTGAAGTAGTACAACTCCCGGCCAAATGCACCAAAAAGTGTAAATACGCTGGAACGAGCAACCGTGTGTTGTCTGTGGCGTGATTCAAGCCCTGTGACAATACTTTGAAGCTGACCTCTTGTTGCATCAGCCGAAAGTGCCTCAGCGCTTGGCCTGTTGGGGTCACTGATCGGACTTATCACATCGCATGC
>SKRK01000296.1 GCA_007118525.1 Balneolaceae bacterium | reverse complement strand
CTATTGCTGAAAGGTAATCGTAAACCGTGCTCCCGGGTCATTCAGAACCGCCATTTCAGCATTCAATTTTTGAAGTAGTTCATGCACAATCCACATGCCGATCGAGCTTTTAGCCTGGAGCGTGAAATCATCGGGAAGCCCGATGCCATTATCAGCTACACTCAGGATCACCAGCCCCTCATCATTGGCAAGATTCACTTTAATATGGCCCACTTTATCCTGATCCTCAAAGAAGGCATGCTTGTATACATTGATCAACAGCTCATTGAGGATGAGCCCACAAAGAAGCGCCTTCTCCTGGGATAACATGATATTTTTATCAGACACCTCAATTTCCATATCGTGCAGCAGGAAACTCATAGTCTCTTCAATACGGTCAACCAGCTCTTTTAGATAGGAACGCAGGTCAATCTTATGGTTCACTTTTTTCTCACAGAGCATATCATGAAGTTTGGCCATCGACTTCATCCTCAACACCACTTTCTTCAATACCGCTTTGGCATGCTCATCGTCAAGCTCCATCAGCTCCACGTCGATCTGGCCCGACAGTGCCTGCAGGTTATTTTTAACCCTGTGATGAATTTCAGCAATCATAACGTCCTTTTGCTGAATCATATCACGCATGGTCTCTATTTTTCTGGTGCGCTCGATAGCTATAGTGATGTGTGAGGCCAGCGCCTGGAAAACCGGAATCTCAACAGATTTATAATCCTCTTCTTTTCGTTTATTAAGCGCTTGAATAACCCCAATAACCTCATTTTGTTTATTGATAAGAGGTACACATATCAGGTTACGGGTGGTGAAATTTTTCGTCAGATCGCCATAAAAGTGCTCTGATTGGGTGACATCATTGGTCAGATAGGGTTTTTTATGCTCCAATACCCAACCTGCAATCCCTTTATACAGCGGTATGCTTTTGCCAACTACATCATCTTTTGCCGGACCTGTTGGTACGCTGATAAAGATCTCTTCATTTTCATCATCTGTAAGCAGAAGTGAACTGGCTTCAGAGCGCATCACAAGCCGTGTGGCTTCCATGCTTTGATAAAGCACTGTTTTAAACTCGTTTGTATTGTTGATCCCTTCTATTGTATCAAGAAGCAGCGAAAGGTTCTCTTTCTGCAGATTTTCATGAAGATTTCTACTTTCTTCCTCGTTCGACGCTTTATCTTCCATAATCACTCTGGCAACATGTTTGTTTCTATATGCAGTTTCTCTTTATGTATATATATCATGAATCTATTAAATTATTTCTCAATTCAATAATTCCATTATTTTACTCAAGTAAATAAAAAAACCTTCGAAGGTTAGTACTCCGAAGGTTTTATTTTATTGATCAGTTGATCATGATCTTTGTTTTTTATCCTCTTCCATGTAATCGCGAAGCACCTTATGCAGTATACCGCCGTTTCGATAGTAGTCTATTTCGACAGGCGTATCAATTCTGCATACCGTGTCGAATTTCACAACCTCGCCATCGGCTTTGGTAGCCTCAGCCTTTACAATTTGTCTGGGTTTCAGGTTGTCATCAACCAAAATATTAAATGATTCGGATCCGTCCAGCCCCAGGCTTTCGTGGGATTCACCATCAGCAAATTGCAGCGGCAGAACACCCATGCCAACCAGGTTGGATCGGTGAATTCTCTCATAGGAAGTTGCAATTACAGCCTCAACACCCAGAAGAATCGTGCCTTTCGCAGCCCAGTCTCTGGAAGAGCCGGTTCCGTACTCTTTACCCACCAGGGCAACGAGCGGTGTTCCGTCTTCTTTGTACCGTTCGGCGGCATCAAAAATCGTGGTTACTTCGCCGGTCGGGTGGTACTTGGTAAATCCCCCCTCTGTTCCGGGGGCAAGCTGGTTCTTGAATCGAACGTTGGCAAATGTGCCACGGGTCATCACCCGGTCGTTACCCCGGCGAGAGCCGTAGGAGTTAAAATCGGCCTTCTCAACTCCATTTTCAATCAAATACTCTCCTGCAGGGCTGTCCTCATCAATATTCCCGGCCGGAGAAATGTGATCTGTAGTAATGGAATCACCCACTTTCACAAGAACTTTAGCTCCTTTAATCGGTTTGATAGGGTCAGGGGTTACTCCCATATCCATGAAGAATGGAGGTTCCTGGATATATGTTGACTCCGGTTTCCAGTCATAGATTTCTCCTCCTCCAACAGGAATTTTGTCCCATGTTTCGGATTCAAAGATGTCGCTGTACATTTTATCAAACAGTTCAGGGCGAATGGCCTCATCCAAAAACTCCGTAATTTCTGCAGATGTTGGCCATACATCTTTCAGGTACACGTCATTGCCGTCTCTGTCTTTTCCTAATGGCTCTTTCGAGAGATCAATATCCACGGTTCCTGCAAGAGCGTAGGCTACAACAAGCGGCGGTGAGGCGAGGTAGTTGGCCTTCACGTATGGGTGAATCCTTCCTTCAAAGTTTCTGTTTCCGGATAGTACGCCGGCAACAATCAGATCACCCTCTTTTACCGCATCTTCAACTGCCTGCGGAAGCGGGCCTGAGTTACCGATACAAGTTGTACAGCCGTACCCCACCAGGTTAAAACCGAGCTGATTCATGTAATCTGTCAATCCGGCTTCATTCAAATATTCGGTCACCACGCGTGAACCGGGAGCCAGTGATGTCTTCACATAGGGAGGAACTTTCATTCCTTTCTCTACTGCTTTCTTCGCAATGATACCGGCACCCAGCATTACGCTTGGGTTGGATGTGTTGGTACAGCTTGTAATAGCCGCGATCACCACATCACCATGCTTCATGTCGATGGTTTGGCCATTTTTGAAAACACCTTTATTGGCCAGCATCTCCTGGGTGAGATTGAATCCCATGGTTGGGTCGTTGCTGGTGAGTGATGCCTCAAATGTCCTCTTCATATTTGGAAGCGTGATGCGATCCTGCGGACGCTTAGGACCGGCAAGAGATGTTTCCACATCACCAAGATCCATTTCGAGCACTTCGGTAAAGTCCGGATCGGGAGTATCATCAGTTCTGAAAAGCCCCTGCTCTTTCATATATGCCTCAACCAGTTTCACCTGCTCGTCCGTACGGCCGGTACGGCTCATGTATCGCAGCGCCTCCTTATCAATAGGGAAGAAACCCATGGTTGCTCCATATTCGGGAGACATATTTGCAATCGTAGCGCGATCGGGCAGACTCATGTTGCTCAAACCCGTACCGAAGAACTCCACAAATTTGCTTACCACACCGTGCCGTCGCAGCATTTCTGTTACGGTCAGGGTTAAATCGGTAGCTGTAATTCCCTCCCTCAGCTTCCCGGTCAGTTTTACACCCACCACTTCGGGAACCAGCATGTAGATCGGCTGGCCAAGCATGGCTGCTTCCGCTTCAATTCCGCCAACACCCCAGCCCAAAATACCGAGGCCGTTAATCATTGTGGTATGTGAATCGGTTCCAACAAGTGTATCCGGATAGGCAACGGTTGTACCATCCTTCTCTTTTCTTGTGAAAACACCTTTGGCAAGATATTCGAGGTTCACCTGGTGAACAATTCCGCGTCCCGGAGGAACTACGCGGAAGTTATCAAACGCCTCTTTACCCCACTTTAAAAATTCGTATCGCTCACGGTTACGCTCCATCTCTTTTTCCACGTTAAACATCAGAGCCGCGTCTTGTCCAAACATATCGACCTGAACGGAGTGGTCAATCACCAGATCAACCGGAACCTGCGGGTTGATGGATTGCGGATTACCGCCCATACGCTTCATGGCAGAGCGAAGAGCTGCCAGGTCAACCACAGCGGGCACACCTGTGAAATCCTGCAGAACCACCCGGGATGGTTTAAAGGGCACTTCACCTTCCGGTGCCTTGGCGTTGTACTCGGCTAAAACTTTCACGTCATCTTCCGTTATGGCATACCCGTCAAACTCTCTTAGAACTGCTTCAAGAAGTATTTTAATGGTGAAAGGCAGCTTGCTAATGTTACCATACCCAAGCTCTTCCAGTTTTTTCAGGCTAAAAAGATGCGCCTCGCCCGAGCCGGTATTAAAAGAAATTTTTGTTTTATGCAGTGGATTCTCGGTAGTCATAAATCGTCCTCGGTTGCTTTCAAAAAGGTTAAAATATCCTATTTCTTATTATTCAAAAGTACGGTTTTTTTGAGATAATATCTT
>SKRK01000221.1 GCA_007118525.1 Balneolaceae bacterium | reverse complement strand
TTTTCAAGCATTTGCCTCAGCGTGTTGAGAAACTTTGCTGCTTTGGCCCCGTCTACTACGCGATGGTCGCTGGATAGGGTCACTTTCATTCTCTTTCCGGGTACTACTTCACCATTTTTCACCACCGGCACATCACGGATAGCACCCACCGCAAGAATACAGGCGTTTGGTGGGTTAATGATAGCCGTAAACTCTTCAATTCCAAACATTCCCAGGTTACTGATTGTGAATGTGCTTCCCTCCATCTGTTCAGGCTGGAGTTTGCGATTTCGAGCCAATTCGGCCAGTTCACGGGTTTCTGCAGAGATTTGACGAAGGTTCTTTTTATCACAATGGCGCAGTACGGGTGTCATCAAGCCCTCATCAATGGCTACAGCTACGGCGATGTTTACATCCCCATGGCGGCGAATCACATCATCCAGCCACGACGTGTTAATATCCGGATTACGCCGCAATGCATGGGCACACGCTTTAACAACAATGTCGTTAAAGCTGATCTTAACGTCGCTTACCTCATTCAGGCTTGCCCGCGCCGCCATTGCCGGCTCCATATCAATGTCTATGGTTTCATAGAAGTGAGGGTTTGAAAACTTGCTTTCAGAAAGGCGTCGGGCTATCACCTTCCGCATCTGAGACACTTTCACATCCTCCGACTCTTCGGAATCAAAAGCAACTGCCGGCTGCCGTGTATCTTTGGCAGGCTCCTTATACTCTTCAATATCTTTTTTAATGATTCGTCCTTCAGGGCCTGAACCGTCAACAACGGAAAGGTCAATTCCCTTTTCCTCTGCCATTTTTCGCGCCAGCGGAGAAACCTTTATACGCCCCTCATCATCTGATGATGAGGTTTTCTCTTCAGGTTTTCCATCCCCTTTGCCATTCATGTCATCCAAAATAGGATCGAACGACTCTTTGGATGATTTGTCTGAATCTGCTTTTTTCTTCTCCTTTCCGTCCTCTTTTTTCTCTTCAACCTTCTCTTTTTCCTTAGGTGAGGCTTGATCTGCGTCTTCCAGCAGGTCACTGATATCCTCTCCCTCTTCACCCACAATGGCCATTGTACCCCCCAATGGAACGGCATCACCTTCTGAAACAAGTATCTTCAGGATTGTACCCGGATCAAAAACTTCCACTTCCATGGTCGCTTTGTCGGTATCAACCTCAGCAATAACATCGCCCGATTCTACCTTGTCCCCTTCTTTCACGTTCCACTTTGCGATAACACCTTCTTCCATGGTATCGCTTAACTTGGGCATTTCTATTTTTTGAGCCATAGTGTCTTATTTGTGCAAAAAATTATTGGATAGTGTTGTTATAATAACTTTAAAACATTAGTAAGTGAAAAGGGAAAACGCAAAAGTGAATATATTTGATCATCATTCTTCACTTTTCACCTTTCACTTTATTCAGCTTCTATAGGTTACTGCATTTACGGCCTGGATGATATCTTTTGCATTTGGCATCCAGAGATCAAAAAGCGGTTTTGAAAAGGGTGCGCTTACATCAGGCAGTGTAACGCGTCTCACCGGGGCATCCAGATAATCGAATGCATCACGCTGTATTAGAAAACCTACTTCAGCCGCCATTCCTCCAAATGGGTGCGACTCATCCACAACAATGCATCGGTTGGTTTTCTTCACGGATTTAATCACCGTTTCAATATCAAACGGCTTGATGGTTCTGGGGTCAATAATTTCTGCTTCAACCCCATCTTTGGCCAGCTGTTCTGCAGCCTGTTTGGCGATGTGGTACATCTTGCCTGAGGCCACAATTGTTACATCGTCCCCTTCCCGTTTGATTTTGGCTTTCCCGATTGGGATGATATAATCTTCTTCTTCAGATACTTCCCCTTTCAACCCGTACATCTGCTCCGACTCCATAAAAAGCACGGTATCATTGTTGCGAATGGCAGATTTCAACAGCCCTTTGGCATCATCAGGCTCAGAAGGATAGATCACACTCATGCCCGGAAACTGTGCGTACATTGAGTCGTAGGCAACGGAGTGAGTTGCCCCCAGCTGACCGGCCGAGGCGTTGGGCCCACGGAATACAATGGGCACATCCAGCTGTCCGCCCAGCATGTACCTGGCTTTGGAGGCATGATTTATAATCTGATCGGCTGCAAGTACCGCAAAGTTGAACGTCATAAACTCAACAATGGGACGAAGGCCGTTCATCGCCGCACCAACACCAATTCCGGCAAAGCCGAGTTCCGAGATTGGAGTGTCAATTACCCGTTTAAATCCATACTTATCCAAAAGTCCTTCCGTAACTTTATACGCTCCGTTGTATTCAGCCACCTCTTCGCCCATAATGAAGACGCTTTCGTCACGATCCATCTCCTCATCAATTGCTTCCCGGATTGCTTCCCTAAATTGTAATACAGCCATTATTCAGTTTTTTAGTATTAAAATGTGTTCAATGCGTTCAATGTGTTATTTGCCGGCGACTCTTATTTTTTGTCGTGGAAGAAGGGTTCATCGGCATACATATCTTCAAAAAGAGCTTCATCTTCGGGGAAGGGCGACTCTTCTGCAAAATCAATTGCTTCAAGTACCTGCTCTTCGACACGGTTTTCAATCTCTTCCAGGTTCTTTTTGTCAGTAACCTTCTTATCAATCAGATAGGTTTTCAGCCTCTGAATCGGGTCGGTTTTCTGATACTCTTCAAGTTCCTCTTTTGTACGGTATTTTTGCGGATCCGACATGGAGTGACCGCGATAGCGATAGGTGCGAATCTCAACAAACCAAGGCATGCTGTCTTTTCGAACCTCTTCGGCAATCTTCTTCATGTTTTCATACACCGTGAAAACATCCATCCCATTAAACAGGGCGCTCTTCATGCCATATCCTTTAGATCGCTCATGGATTTCACCAACGGTATGGCGCCGTGTTGACGTACCCATCGAGTATCCATTATTTTCAACCACATAAATACAAGGCAAACTCCACAACTGGCTCATGTTCAGGGTTTCATGAAGCGCCCCCTGATCCACAGCTCCGTCACCTAAGAAGCAGGTTGCAATACGATTATTCTGCTGGTACTTGTTGGCAAAAGCCAAACCTCCCCCAATGGGGATATGGCCTCCTACAATTCCGTATCCACCCCAAAAGTGATTTTCAACCTTTGCGAAGTGCATAGAGCCGCCTTTGCCTTTTGAGCAGCCTGTTGCCTTTCCATAGAGTTCGGCCATCCCCTCTTTCGCTGTAACACCTCTTACCAGTCCCCAGCCATGATCGCGATAAGCTGTAATGATATCGTCATCATCATTGATTGCAAACACAGTTCCGGTCGAAACGGCTTCCTGACCGATGTAGAGGTGCAAAAATCCGCCGAATTTGCCTTTTTGATACATTTGCATGGCGCGCTCTTCAAATCGGCGCTGCAGATACATCTGTTCGAACATATTCACAACATCATCATCAGACAGCCCAAGCTGTTTGTGTGTTTTTTTGGTTGCCTCAGGCAGCTTTACGGATTTTTCGATCTCACCGTTCTGGCCGGTATCGATGCCTATTGGTGTGAAAAAAGCTTCTTTCTGTTTTTTCGCCATACTAATGATTCGTCGTATTATTCAAATTCAGGTTAGGTCGCAAATATACCCAATATTTAAGAAGATTACAGAATATCGGGCACTGTTTTACGATTGTTGTTCTTTTATCCACTCGGTAATTGCGTTAAATGCATCATCAATTTTGTCGGGAAACCTTCCTCCGGCAGTCGCAAGGCCGGGTTGGCCGCCGCCTCCCCCGCCAACAATTTTTCCAAGTTTTGAGACTAAACTACCGGCTTTTAAACCCTTGCCCACAAGATCGTCGGTAACAGCAGCCATTAAATATACTTTATCTTCATCAGGTTCTCTTGAAGCCAGAACGATTACGCTGTTCTCTCTCTTTTTTTGAAGAGAGTCGTACCCCAGCTGCTTGAGCGTGTCCATGTCGGCAGAGGCAATTTCTCCGGTAAAGAGTTGAATCGAGTTCACTTCGGCTGCATTTTCCAGGATTTGGTCCAGCTCGCCTCCCGCTTCAGACTGCTTAAGTTTCTGAATCTCTTTTTCGAGCTCACGATTTTTTTCAATCAGCGATTCAATGCCGCTTACAACATCCTTCTGGCTGCCTATCATCTTTTTGACCTGCTCCAGTTGCTCTTTCTCAGATCGAAGCTC
>SKRK01000035.1 GCA_007118525.1 Balneolaceae bacterium | reverse complement strand
TTGGTTATGCTTAAGAGCAAGCTCTATGATATGGAGATGGAGCAGATTCGGTCTGAACGTGCTGCAGATCGTAAAAGCCAGGTTTCAACAGGTGACCGCAGTGCAAAAATCCGTACCTATAACTACCCGCAGGGCCGTTTGACGGACCACAGAATAAATCTTACACTTTACAACCTTGATGATATTATGAAAGGAAACATTGGGGATGTTATAAAAGCGCTCAGAGTTGAAGATAATCTGGAGAAACTGAATGCAATTATGGCGTAAATTGTATTTTCCTGAGCAACGACTATTATCCAGTACTGATAATTACAGAAATTAAAACTTTTAAATTAAAACAGAGACATTTGAACTTTCCGAACCCATTTTACCGCTGGAGACCTCATCCCTGGCATGGCCTTGAAATTGGAGATGAAGCTCCGAATATTGTCAGTGCTTTTATCGAGGTTACCTCTTTTGATGCCATTAAATATGAAGTAGATAAATTGACCGGTTATATGCGGGTAGATCGACCGCAGCGCAGCTCTTCGATGCCACCCTCACTCTACGGATTTATTCCCCGGACCTATTGTGGAGATAGGATCGGAAAACTTTCACCCCATACTGATGATGGAGATGGTGATCCGCTCGATATCTGTGTATTGAGTGAGCGGCCCATCGACAGGGCTGAAGTTATTTTGAATGCCCGTGTTATCGGTGGCCTTCATATGATTGATGAGGGGGAAGCTGATGATAAGATTATCTCTGTTCTTGATAATGATCGTTATTACAAAGATGTAAACGAAGTGAATGATCTGCCTGATGTGTTAATCGAGAGACTTCGGCACTATTTCGGCACCTATAAACTGGTACCGGGAAAGGAGTCGGATGTTTTTGTAGATCGTGTCTACAAAAGGGAGGAAGCATTTAAGGTTGTTGAGGCAGCCATGGCCGATTATAAAGATATGTTTGGGGAGTAGTTGCACTATTGATGTCAATTAGTGAATGATGAAAACCGGACACAGTGATTAGCCTTATAGAGCCCTGGAATGCCGGGGCTCTTTTTTTAGTGTTATCCCATATACGATTCAGCAAATTTCGCTTTAATTGTCGGGGATGATATCATCGGGAGAAAATTTCAAGCTCTCCTCATCTTCAAATTCGCCCTCTTCCGTATCTTCTTGTCGCTCCAGAAGCAGTTTTCTTAAAGAGTCGGGATCTACATTTTTTCTCATTCGATGTTCACGCTCCACTTGCCGCACGGAATCCCGCTCCTGTCTCAGTATTAGATTAAGCTCATCAATTCGCTCAATTTGGGTTTCGATATCTCGCTGATAATATTCATGAGCCCGCCGGAATTCTTCTTCACTTACACCGTAGTGTTCATAGATTTTTAACTGTAACTCTTCCCTGGGTTTTTCCTGCAGAAAAGCTTCGTCCATCTGGTTTAATAATGAAAATTCAAGCAGAAGCTTTTCATAAAGCTCCTCCTCAAGTATGTCCGGTGTGCTCTCACATGCAGGAAGCATCAGAAATAAAGATGCACTCAACAATAACAAGAAAATTCGGTTCACAGATCTTCCGGTTTTTTAGGGTTTAACGGTCTCAGTGCAATTTCGTTGATCAAAAGGTTATCGGGTGTCTCCAATAGATGGATCAATGTATCTGCAACGTCTAAAGGATGCATCATATTGGGGTGCGTGTCGGCTCCTGCTGCATTGTCGAAAAATTGTGTGGATATAGAACCCGGAAACATCGTTGATACCTTGATTTTGTCGTATCGAAGCTCTTTAAAGAGCGCTTCGCTGAATCCTCTCAGCCCAAACTTGGTGGCATTATAGCCGGAAATCTGTGGGTTACCCAGCAGCCCTGCAACAGAGGAGATATTAATGATGTGAGAGTAATCCTCACTGCTCTTCATAAGCGGCACCATCAGGCGTGTGAGGTAGAATACCCCGTTCAGGTTGGTGTCGATCATTTTTTTCCACTCATCCAGTGAAAGTTCATCAACGTTTCCAAAATAGCCTAATCCCGCATTATTAATAAGAATATGCGGGGAATGCTGTCCGGAGAAGGTCTTATTTACCCACTTTTCAAGGTCATCTGACCGTGTAACATCCATCTCAACAGGTATGAACCGGTCTCCAAGACGTTGTTGAATCTCGGTCAGTTTATTGAGCCTTCGCGCAAGGCCGTAAACGGTTGCTCCTTTATTAATCAGTTTTTCAGAAAAAGCGGCACCGATACCACTGCTGGCGCCGGTTACGATTGCAATCTTATTATTTAAATCCATCAGACCTTCAATGATTTTTATTAAGTTAATGTCTGGTAATATAAAACATCACACGTATCAATCATTCCAAAACAAAATAAATGAGAAAAATTTACCTGGATATTGGAAATTCATTCATTAAATCAGCCGAAAAACGTGATCAAACCTGGCAAATGACTCATAAGGAAGAGGTTGGGGTGGCAGAGAATCTCTTCAAATCGTTTGCTGAACAAGGAGACATTGAGACTATTATATCAAGTTCTGTGAGACGTGATGTTCTGGATATGTTGAATTCAATTTTGTCAGGAGTAGAGATTAAAACCATCACAACAGATATGATCCCTTCAGAACACCTTGACTATCAGACTCCTCAAACATTGGGTATCGACAGGTTCCTGGTCTGCCTGGGGGCATTTGTGCAGAAGGGAGGTAATGTAATTGTGATCGATGCCGGATCGGCCTGTACCATAGATCTGATGACGAAAGATAAAGTTTTCAGGGGCGGGGTGATCATGCCCGGTCTTGAGATTTTTCACCGAAGCATGAGAAGGAATTTACCGGAGTTGCCGGATATTGACCGGGAGATGATGGGCAACTGGCCAGGTAAATCGACAGAGGAGTGTGTCGGTTGGGGAGTGAACGGTTCATATCTAATGGCGATAGGTTCCTTTTTGAATAAATTTAAAGCAGAATATACGCCGGCAGAGGTTTTCGTTACCGGAGGAGATGCAGCATATATCTCAAGCTATCTGAATGAGGAGATACCTATGATAGTGCGTGATTTTCTGTTGTTTGAGGGGATGACTGCTTTTGAGGATATGGCTGATGGATCACGTTGAGTGCTCACTCCGTTCGCGTTGAGTATTCGCTGATGCTCATGTTAAATGCTCACTGCGTTCGCTTTAAGGGGAAGGCACCTCGAATAATTTCTGATCAAATGACTTATATTTAGCCTATTCTCAACACGATCCACTGGCGGAGAGTACTAAACGCAAGCGCAGCGAGCATTCCACGCGCCGAAGGCGTACTCAATGTTCGCCTTGCGAACACTCAACAGCTTTCGGGATAAATTTTTTTTAGGTTGAACTCAGGTTAGTAAATCATTTGAGGAGCTTACCCTTTATCAGTGCAATTACCATTTCCAATGCAATGGTATTCTCTCCGCCACGTGGTATGATGATGTCTGCGTATCGCTTGCTGGGTTCAACAAATTCGAGGTGCATGGGACGCACAAACCGCTCATACTGGTTTAAGACCCCATTCAGTTCTCGCCCTCTCTCATTGATATCTCTGTTAAGGCGGCGCAGCAGGCGTACGTCGCCATCGGTATCCACAAAAATTTTGATATCCATCTGATCGAGGAGATCGGGCTCTGCAAAGATAAGTATGCCGTCCACCAATATGATGCTCTTGGGTGCTTTTTTCAGGGTCTTATCGGAGCGGGTATGCGCCACAAAATCATAAATCGGAAGCTCAATCTGGTACCCCTCTTTTAACGCCTCGATATGGCGGATCAGCAATTCTGTTTCAAGTGAGGAGGGGTGATCAAAGTTTTGTTTCACCCGCTCTTCCAGAGGTATGTGGCTCAGATCACGATAGTAGGAGTCGTGCTGCAGTAACAGTATTTGATCTTCACCGATCGCTTCTACAATTTTGTTAACAACTGTGGTTTTCCCGGAACCGCTGCCACCGGCAACGCCCAGAATAAGTGGCTTATCGCTCATTACTTGCCTGGTTTCTGTTATTTGAGCGCAGGCTTCGCTCATATTCAAGTTTGAAATCCCTTATAGCTCTGAAAATGGCCGATGCCATCAGCGTTTGTCCTTGTTCACTGGTTAAAAACCGTGATTCCTGACTATTGGAAATAAAACCGAGCTCCACCAGCACAGCCGGCGTGGATGCATGCCAGAGCGCTTCAAGC
>SKRK01000273.1 GCA_007118525.1 Balneolaceae bacterium | reverse complement strand
TTTAACCAGTCCGGTAGTTAATTTATCGGCATCCGCTTTCGACTTGGGTTCAACAGCCAATTTAATAACTGGCTCAGGGAATGTAATATTCTCAAGCAATATTGGGTGATCAACATCACAGAATGTATCACCGGTGTGTACTTTTTTAACACCAACGGCTGCTGCAATGTCTCCGGCACGAACGATGTCGATATCTTTTTTATCGTTGGCATGCATTTCAAGCAGGCGGCCAATACGTTCCCGGTCGCCCGTGGTTGAGTTCAAAATGTAAGAACCTTTTTCAAGCTGGCCTGAATAGACGCGGAAAAAAGTAAGCTTACCCACATAAGGGTCTGTCATAATCTTGAAAGCGAGAGCAGAAAACGGCTCCTCAACACTTGGATGACGTTTCATCTTCTTGTCAAAATCATCTGGGTCCGTTCCGTCTACAGCCTCTACATCAAGCGGGCTGGGCAGGTACGCAATTACTTTATCAAGAAGAATCTGCACTCCTTTGTTCTTAAGAGCTGTACCACAGAGAACCGGAGTAATATCACGGGCCAGAGTAGCTTTTCGAACCGCGGCATTGATTTCATCTTCAGAGATCTCCTCTTCCATGAGGTATTTCTCCATCAGCTCATCATCATGATCAGCAATTGCCTCGAGCATGATCTTGTGATACTCATCAGCTTTTTCCTTTAGATCTTCAGGAATCTCAATTTCATCATATTTGGCACCTAAAGACTCTTCATCCCAAATAATTCCCTTCATGTTGATAAGGTCAACAATACCTTTAAAATTTTCTTCCGCTCCGATAGGAATTTGAATAGGAATAGGATTGGACTTGAGCTTCTCTCTCATCTGCTCAATAACATTATAGAAATTGGCTCCTGTGCGATCCATCTTGTTCACAAACGCCATTCGGGGAACCTTATACTTGTTCGCCTGACGCCATACAGTTTCTGACTGCGGCTGTACAGCACCTACTGAACAGAAAACACCCACTGCTCCATCCAAAACACGAAGCGAACGTTCTACTTCAACAGTAAAGTCTACGTGACCGGGAGTGTCAATAATATTAATTCGGTGATCTTTCCAGATACAGTGGGTAGCGGCAGACTGGATCGTAATTCCACGCTCCTGTTCCTGCTCCATCCAATCCATTGTAGCCGCGCCATCGTGCACTTCACCCATCCGGTGACTTCTGCCGGTATAAAAAAGTATCCTTTCAGACACAGTTGTCTTACCCGCGTCAATGTGCGCCATAATACCGATGTTTCGCGTACGGCGAATGCGATCGATAACGTTTGGATCAGTTTTAGTCATTACTTCAGACATGGTATAATTAGATAAATGTGTTTTTTACTGTAATTCTTTAAAATCTGAAATGTGCAAAAGCTTTATTCGCTTCAGCCATTCTATGCGTCTCGTCTTTTTTACGGACGGCGCCGCCTTCATTTTTAGAGGCGTCAATCAATTCGCGGCTCAATCTGAGCGCCATTGATTTGTCATTTCTTTGCCGGGATGCACGAATAATCCATCTCATTCCAAGTGCAGTTCCGCGGTCGGTTCGTACTTCAACAGGCACCTGGTAGGTTGCTCCACCCACTCGCCTGCTTCTTACTTCCACTACCGGCGTAGCATTGTTTAATGCTGTTCTGAAAACTTCTACAGGCGCCTCGCCTGTTTTCTCTTCAATAACTTCAAACGCCTGATAGAGTATTTTTCTCGCAACGCCTTTTTTGCCGTCGCGCATTAAATTGTTCACAAACCGTGTAACCAATTTATCGTGAAAAATTGGATCTGGTTGTATTTCTCTTTTTTCTGCCTTTCTTCTGCGCATAATCTAATAAGGTTAAAAAACTCTTGGTTACCCTTTTGGTTTCTTGGTACCGTAGTGGCTTCTGCCCTGTTTACGGTCGTCAACTCCTGCCGTATCCAGCGTACCACGAACAATGTGATACCGAACGCCGGGGAGATCTTTTACTCTTCCGCCGCGGATCAACACAATACTGTGTTCCTGAAGGTTATGACCTTCTCCAGGGATATAAGCAGTAACCTCAAGGCCATTTGTTAACCGAACCCTTGCTACCTTACGAAGAGCAGAGTTTGGCTTTTTTGGTGTTGTTGTATAAACGCGGGTACATACGCCACGTTTTTGTGGGCAGTTTTGCAAGGCCGGAGCAGTTGTTTTGCTCGTTTTGCTTTTTCTACCTTTTCGAATTAATTGATTTATTGTAGGCACGGATTTACCGGTTTGGTTTCGTAAATTCAAGAGCTGATAAATATAGGGCTTTTGATCGATGTATTGCAAAATATTTCTACTCATTTTTTCTATTTATTAAAAGAAAGCCATATTTATTATCATTCGACTTGAATAAGCCCTGAATTAGAGGCTCAATAACTATTAACTGATATATACCAATATAGCAATATTGAGACTTTTAGATCTTCATAATCTTAACCAAAAAAGGCTTCAAGCCCTCCAATCGGCAGGTATCTTTCATCCGGAAGATATTCTCACTTTTTTCCCGCGCCGGTATATCGATAAGTCGAATATAAAACCCATTCGCGATCTGCAGGAAACTGATGAGCCTGTTACGGTAATCGGCAAGGTAAAATCGACAAATATATCGGGTTATAAACAAAAAAAACGCCTGGAAGTAATTATTCAGGACAGTTCCGGTTCTTTAAAAGCGGTCTATTTTAAAGGCTGGAGATATTTTATTTCACAATTCAAAGAGAGTGAGTGGGTAGCCCTCTACGGAACGGCAAAAAGATATGGCCACTATATGAGTATGGCTCACCCCGAAGTAGACCGGGTAAAATCTCCCGATGATGTTGGCCAGTACGACACCCTGATCCCCATCTATCCCAGCAACAAGCACTTTTCAAAAGCCTACATTACCAACCAAACCGTAAAGAACTGGGTGGAGCAGATATTGCAATCAACCACTATCCCGGAGTTCCTGCCAAAATCCACTCTTGAGCGTCACGGTTTCTACAACCGTGATGAGGCCTTCCGGAAAATTCATCAGCCAAAAAATCATCAGGAGTCGGCAAAAGCCCTGGAGCGTTTCAAATTTGAAGAGTTCTATCTGTTTGAATTGAGCATGGCTAAAATTAAAAATGTGAGAGTAAGCCGAACGGAAGGAGCCGTTTTGAAACCCGGCAAACTCACCAAAGCTTTTTTTAATGAGGTTCTGCCATTTAAATTAACCAATGGCCAGAAACATACCCTGGGTGACATCAAAACCGATTTGCAGTCGGGCCTGCAGATGAACCGGCTGATTCAGGGCGATGTGGGCGCCGGAAAAACCGTAGTAGCAATCGGCGCCATGCTGATGGCGGTCGACAACGGCATGCAGGCGGCAATGATGGCCCCTACCGAGATCCTGGCCGAGCAGCACTACCAAACCATCAAGCAGTATATCGAGCCGCTGGGGCTGAATTTCAGGCTGCTTACCGGCGGGCAGAAAGCGGCACTGCGCCGGGATATTCTGACTGATATAGAGGGTGGCAACTGTGACATTGTAGTGGGCACTCACGCGATCTTCCAAGAGAAGGTGAAATTTCATAAACTGGGTCTAGCTGTGATCGATGAGCAGCACCGTTTCGGGGTGAAGCAGCGTAATGAAATTTTACTCAAGGGCAACCAGCCACACCTTTTGGTGATGTCGGCCACACCCATTCCCCGTTCCCTCGCTATGACCATCTACAGTGATCTCGATATTTCAGTTATCAAAGATATGCCGGCAGGCCGCAAGCCCATAAAAACAGCCGTCCGAACCGATAAGGAGCGACAGAAGATTTACGATTTCCTGGAAGAGAGTGTTCGAACCGGTGATCAGGCCTATATTGTGTTTCCATTGATTGAGGAGTCGGAAGCGCTGGATCTCAAGGATGCCACCATGGGATTTGAAAAACTTAAGCGCCGGTTCCCTGAGTTTAACATTGCTCTTCTGCACGGAAAAATGAAACCGGACGAGAAAGAGGGCGTCATGAAGCGATTTGTGGAAGGTGAGACACAGATCCTGGTTTCGACCACAGTCATTGAAGTGGGAGTGGATGTACCCAACGCCTCCATCATGATTATTGAGCACGCTGAACGGTTTGGACTATCACAACTGCACCAGTTGCGGGGACGAATTGGACGCGGCAGCAAACAGAGCTACTGTATTCTGATGCCGGATGTGAA
>SKRK01000262.1 GCA_007118525.1 Balneolaceae bacterium | reverse complement strand
CTCTTTACTTACATCTATAATTTCTTCTCGCAGGGACATATTAAAACAAGGTTAACACTGTTAAGTAAACACTCTTAATTTATCAAAATTGTGTTGAATGTCAATAGGCAAGTGAGAAAGGTGCACGGTGCAAGGTACACGGTGCACGGTGCACGGTGCAAGTAACACGGTACATGAGCACTTTAAATCTCAAATTCCAATTAACAAATTCCATACGTAGCCTGAGTATAAAATATAGGCAAGTAATCGGGGAAAGTGCCTATTTGGAATTTGCCCCGAAGGGATCGCTATGCGGGTGCTTGTTATTTGTGATTTCTACAGTTCTACAGTTCTACGATTCTATCCCGATGGGCCGGGACTGCGAACAGCGCGCAGCAGTTCCACAATTCTACAAACAAAGTTGTCACTGCCTTCACTAAAGTCGAAAGGAGATATACTTGATCGTTCGTCTGTCTTCGAGATGCATCTCTTCATAATAGGTTTTGATGGTGAGCAGCTCATCGTCGGGGCGTTCGAGGTATACATCATCAACCCTGTCTGTTATTTCGCAGTTTTCAGATTCGATGGTTTCGAGTGTGTATTGAAAGAGTTCAGGAGAATCTGTTTTCAGGTGAATTGTTGCGCCGGGAATCAAGATATTTTTATAGATCTTGAGAAATTTCGGAGCCGTCAACCGATTCGACTCTCTCGACCCCCTTAGGAATGGATCGGGAAATACAATCCAGATTTCAGCTACCTCTCCCGGAGCAAAGTACTGTTCGAGGTGATCGATAAACATTCGTATAAAACGAACATCAGATAGTGGTTCTTCGATTGCTGTTTTGGCTCCGCTCCACAGCCGCCACCCCTTCTTGTCGATGCCTATAAAGTTTTTCTCCGGGAATTTGCGGGCCAGGTTTACCGTATACTCACCTTTTCCACAGGCCAGTTCCAATACAATGGGGTTCGCATTATCAAATACCTCCGCGTGCCACTTCCCTTTTGGCATAGGTTTGTCTTCAAAATCCGTGTACTCAAAAACATTTAAAAAATTTGCTATATCTTCGAACTTCTGAAGTTTATTCTTTGCCATCGATGATCTTAAGATGATTCAGCCGGTTTGAAAGGCTATTCTAATTCCTGTCCCCTTTAAAAAGGTGTGGAATATACGAATAAGAAACTGTTATGGAGCAAGCCTTTGACGGTTCCATTTACCGGATGAATGGATATAGTATATCCGGTCGTGAAGCCGGCCTGGGCGGCCCTGCCAAAATTCGATCTCCTGGATAGTGATTTTGAATCCACCCCAAGCTACAGGTTTGGGTATCTCTTGATCTTTAAATCTCGATTCGATTTCTGAAAACTTCCTTTCGAGCTCTTCACGGTCGGCTACAGGCTTACTCTGATCTGAAGCCCATGCACCGATTTGGCTCTCTCTTGGACGGGATTGAAAATAGTTTTCACTTACCGATTCCGGCAATCTCTCAACCGTGCCTGAAAGACGCACCTGACGCTCCAACTCTGCCCACCAGAATGTGCATGAGCAGAAGGGATTTGCGGCCAAATCCTGCCCTTTCCGGCTATTGTAATTCGTATAAAAATTGATAGAGTTGTCATCAATTCCTTTCAGCAGAACCATCCGGACATTAGGGCTTCCAGCACTGCTTACCGTTGCAAGCGCCATTGCATTTGGCTCTATCACTTCTGAATGGAGGGCCTCCTTAAACCACTGATTAAAGAGCTTCATCGGATTCTCGGGCAAATTTTCGTCCAACAGACCACTGCGGGTATACTTTCTTCGCAGATCGGTAATTTTTACATCAACCATAATTAACTATGATAATTGGGTTCATTTCCTTTTTTCCACTTGATATTGCATCCGATACTCGGCTTCTGCTCTTCCGGCACCTTCTCCCCTTTCAAAACTCTATCTGTTGCTTCTCTGAGATCTTTACCTGTGGGTTCGATTCCGTTTTTAGGGCGAGAGTCATCAAATTGTCCCCGGTAAACGAGTTTATGATTCTCATCAAACAGAAAGAAATCGGGAGTACACGCAGCCATGTATGCTTTTGCAACCTCCTGGGTTTCATCATATAGATAAGGGAACGGGTAACCAAATTCCTCAGCATCCTTCCTCATCTTGTCGGGGCTGTCGTCGGGATAGTTCTCCACATCGTTTGAACTGATCGCTACAATCCCTACTCCCTTGGGCATATAGTCGGATGCATATTCGACCAGTGCTTCTTTAATCAACTTCACATAGGGGCAATGATTACAAATAAACATCACTAAAAAAGCCTTGTTCCCCTTAAAACCTTTCGGTGAATAGGTTTTCCCCGTTACAACATCTTTCAGTGAAAAGTGTGGGGCTTCAGTGCCGAGTTCTAGCATTGTTGAGTTAACTGCTGCCATCGTTTGTGTATTGAATTTTAATTTATAAGTCAGTTATTGTTTGTTCATTATCTACATACATCAACAAAAGATATTGAATTTTCAATCCGTAATCTTTCAAGGCTTGTCACCTGCATCCTGTAATCAGAAAAGATTTAGCTGATCCGTTTGCGGCCTTTTGAAATGTTCGGTATTCAGCGGGTTTTTTTCCTTATTCAAACCAAGCCTTTTGGAATGTATCTCAATCAATTGATGTATTTGATCAGCATATGGTCCTTTTCCACGAAAGCGATCGCCAAACTCTGATCGGTTCAGCTTTCCGTCCCGCAGGCTTTTAATCTTATTAATCACCTTCTCCTTTCTGTTTGGATGATGATCTTCGAGCCACTTTACAAACAGATCTTTCACTCCATAGGGCAGCCTAACAATATTGCAGCTCAATGATATAGCGCCTGCCTCAGCCGAAGCCTCCATGATGGGCACAATCTCATTGTCGGTTAAACCGGGGATAAGTGGTGCAATGTTCACATGAACAGGAATTCCGGCCTCTGTGAGCTCTCTAACTGCCTGAAGGCGCTTTTGGGGACGGGATGTCCGGGGCTCCATCGTGTCGGTGATGGATTTGTCGAGCGAAGTAATGGAGAACACAACCTTCGCAGCTCCTTTTTCTGCCAACCGGAATAAGAGATCGATGTCGCGGGTTACCATATAGTTCTTGGTAATAATGACGAGCGGATGATAACACTCAGCCAGCACTTCAATACAGCGCCGTGTGATCTGAAGCCTCTTTTCAATGGGCTGATAGGGATCGGTTACCCCGCTCATCACGAGGGTTTGCGGTTTCCAGTTTTTGCCCGCCAGCGCTTTTCTGAGCAGCTCCGGTGCATCATATTTCACCACAATTTTTGATTCAAAATCCAGGCCGGCACTCATTCCGAGGAACTCATGAGTGGGGCGTGCATAACAGTAAACACAACCGTGCTCGCATCCCCGATAGGGATTTACACTCACATCAAATCCAATATCAGGACTGTTATTGGTGGAGATAATTTTAGAGGTGTGGTCCTTCAGCAGCGTGGTTTTGGGCCTGTCCAGTTGTCCGGTTTGTTCGTCCCGGTCATACTCCAGTTCCATTTCAAGAAACCGGCTTTTGGGATTTTGAGCGGCTCCCCGTCCTTTGATTGGCTGATTCATACTTTTTGAACATGTATTATACATATATAAAGTATGGTAATTCACAGCCACTTCCAAAGATCGAATACAGGCCCAGTTTAGAAGAGTGTGACAATAAGAGGAAAGTAACTTTGCGGGTTTCTTGCTACCATCACCTTTTTGCGATGCTGACAGATCGGAAATCGCTACGTCGGTAGATCTTACAAATCGCTACATCAATTTGGCAGTATCCTGGTTCGTTGGCAACCTTTTTGATCTGACGATTCTTGAGATTTCGCGATTTAGCGACGTAACGATCTATAAAACCTGAAAGTAGAATCTACCGATGACAGATTTGAGAAAAAGCTTGTTTTTGGGCTAAAATCAACGATTTCCTCTTCACGGACACACCCCTAAATCCCCTCTTGCCATAGGCATCCCTCACGGGGCGAGAGGGGACTTTTGATACTGTCACTTCCTCAATAGTGTTGCCCGCTTTTTGGGCAAGATTAGGGGCTACCAGTGACAGTTTTAAATAATACATCCACAGGCTCACTGAACACCCCTCCCACGCCAAGGCGTGGACTCCCCTCTTCGAGGGGAGATCCATACTGTCACCTAAAAAATAGTGTTGCTCGGCAGGGCACTAATCTAAAAACTGGCAAACTTTGGAG
>SKRK01000001.1 GCA_007118525.1 Balneolaceae bacterium | reverse complement strand
TGATTAATCCTGTTAATCATGCGCTCAGTCCCGAAGAGGTGGATCAATACAAAGTTGAACCATACGTTATATCGGCAGATGTTTATGGAGAACCTCCGTTGACGGGAATGGGTGGATGGAGCTGGTATACAGGGTCAGGGGGGTGGTTTTACCGCGTAGCACTTGAATCTATTCTGGGTTTCAGATATTTTAAAGATTCCATCAGGCTTCGGCCATCCATTTCGTCTGATTGGGAGGAGTTTAAAATCAGATTAAAGGCTGATGACGGTAAAACCGAATACCACATTCATGTCGAAAATCCTGATGGGCTGGAAACAGGCACCTTAAACGTAACTATCGATGATGAACCTGCAGATAGTAAGGATGGTGCTGCCATGATTCCTCTTTTCAAAGATGGTAAAAAGCACACTGTCCACCTGCTTTTAAAAGCTTCGGAGTGACACCTCAAACTTAAATGTAGTGGGTGTAAGAAAATTCACTACATCTATGCGTTACTAAGGACTACTTTCTACTAGGGAACCTGTTTACCGTTAGAGTGTTAGAATCTTATTATATTAGAAAAAAGTAAGAGTTATCCAAGAGTGTACCCGGTAATCAATAATGGGAAAGACAATGAAAGAAGAAAAGAGATTGAGTGAAGTAAAAGTATTCATCATTGATTCTGATGTATTAATGAGGCAAACTTTAGCAAGTATGCTGAGGAAAGAGGAGGGAGTAAGCCTTACCTGTTCTGCAGGGTTTTCCGAAGTTGATAAAACTATTTCAAGAATTAAAAAGCATCTTCCCGATGTGATTATGCTGGGAGTTGAGAGCAGTGATTCTGATCAGATGAAATTTTTTAACCGGGTACGTGAAGAGTTTCCAAATGTCTTTATTGTTCTTTTAACTCCACTAAATGGAGAAGGAGCCAAAACAGCACTGCAGGGTTTAAAAGATGGAGCAATTGATTATGTAACTAAACCCGATAGAAGACAGGGTTTGGTTTTGGCCAACTGGCATTTCCACAAAAGGGTGCTTCCTTTAATTAAATCCATTCCCAAATTAAATGGGGAGAGGGTCAATAAACCGTTGTCTATCAGCAGCGACCGAATCGTTTCGCAGGGTTATTCAGTTGGAAGAAGCCGAATGACTCCGGGGAGCACTGAATTGGTCGTTATCGGAAGTTGCATGGGTGGAGTTACTTCTCTGTATAAATTGATTTCACAGCTGCCTGAAAGTTTACCGGTGCCCGTAGTGATTGTTCAGCATATGCCTAAAATTTATACCGAAGAGCTCTCTATGGAACTGGATAAAATAACCCCTTTGAATGTAAGGGAGGCCAGGGATAACAGTGTGCTTCTTCCGGGGCAGATCTATGTTGCACCGGGAGGCTATCATACGGTAATCAAAAATGATTGTGCCCGAAAGCGGATCTATTTGCACCGGGGACCACGAGAGCATAGATGCAGGCCGTCCATTGATGTACTTCTTCGTTCTGCCGTACAGGCGTATGGAGGAAGAGTACTCAGCGTATTTCTTTCCGGTAATGGAAATGACGGAGTTTTGGGAGCGGAGATGGTATTGAAGCATGGTGGAAATGTACTGCTGGAAAGCGAAGAGAGCTCTCTGATTTGGGAAATGCCAAAAAGAATCAGCAAATTAAAAACCGAAATAAATGCTGTAGCATCTGATGCACTGGCTTCAGAAATCATAAAACTTTTAAAATCTGATTCACAACAAAAAAAGTACCGCATACCCCGAGAGGAGGCAGGCAGTCGGGATCTGTTTACAGAACACGCATAATTCTGAATGGTTAGCAAAATGTCAGGCTTTATTCGAACCGGTTTAGTGCAAGGGATAAGGAAATTAAAATCCGGAGCACTTCATTTCTCCGGTAACGATAATTACTTAACACTACTGCAATGATTAAACGAATATTGGTTGCACTCGACCCCGACTCGGATACACCGGTAGCTACACGGTTTGCAATTCGACTGGCTCAAAGGTTTGATGCCAGCCTCACAGGATTAGCGGTGGTGGATATTTCCAACATTCATTCGGTTATTGGTGTGGGAGGCCATGGAGCTGAAATTTCCGGACGTCAGATTTGGGCCGAAATGGCTGAAGATACTCGTGAAGTTGCGGAAAAATTGTTGAAAAACTTCAAGAATTCTGTCGAAAAAGCAAACGTTCGTTATCGGGATATTAAAAAGCATGGAGCATCCTACGAAGTTATCATAGAAGAGATGAAGTATCACGACATTCTGATTATTGGCCGGGATTCACATTTTTTCTACAATCAGCCCGAAAAAGACACCAAAACCCTTGCCAAAGTGGTGAAGGGGGGAGAGGCTCCAACACTGGTTGTTACCGATGAATATCGAGATGTGGAACGAATAATGGTTGCATTTGACGGCAGCAGCCCGGCAGTGCGAACCCTGAAAGGCTTCGTACATCTTTTGCCATACGGCAAGGATATCGAAATAGAGATTGTTCATGTTGCTGAAGGAAGTTCAATTGAGCAGATGGATAAAGCGTCCTCAATACTAAAGCAGGCAGAGAACTATCTGAAAGAGCATAATTTTAGTTACGTAACCAAAGTAGTGCTTGATTCAGGAAGTCCGGGTGAACGCATCCTGGCCAGGCAGATCGAAAAGAATCCCGACCTGTTGCTTCTGGGCGCTCATTCCGTATCTGCTTTTAGAAGAGAGACGTTCGGTTCTACCACACATTATATGATTACACAGACAAAAGGGGCACTGTTTTTGAGTCGCTGATTCTTTCCATTACCGTTGCAAACCTGCCTCAGCTATCAAAATCAACAGAGCCCGCTGCACTCCCTTATGCCCTTCATCGTTGTACCACCATTCATCTAGTGAATGAGCTCCCCCGCTGCTGCCACCCCCGCCAAGCGTCATGGCCGGTATACCTAGTGAAATGGGTACGTTCGAATCGGTTGAGGAGCGCACCAGATTTGGTTCATTTCCGAAATAGTATGTGGCGGCCATCGCTCTCTGAATGAACTGATTTTCCGGATCGATCTCACCGGATGGCCGGTTACCAATCATTTCAACGTCAACGGTGAGTTCCGGGCCCCGGGTTCTCATTTCACTGGCTTCGTCAACTCCCTTCTGAATGGATGCCTGTAATATGTCGTCAATTTGCAGAAGTCTCTCCTGGTCAACCGATCTCATATCCACTTCCATCCAGTTGGAGAAGGGTATAGAGTTGACCGAGGTGCCGCCACCGATACGGCCAATATTAAAGCTTGTACGCGGACCCTCGGCCACAAACTCAGAAGCCTCATTTTCAAAATGAGAAATGGCCCGCGCAAGCGCATGAGCAGGATTTGCCGTACCGAATGCTCCCCAGGAGTGTCCGCCGGGCCCGTTAAAGGTAACCCGGTAGCGGTGTGATCCGAGAGCCTGGTTAACAATGCGAGTATCGTTGCTTCCGTCGATGGAGATAAAAGCGTCAATCTGTTCACCATGTTCGCTGAAAAGGTGCTTTACACCTCTCAAGTCGCCAATTCCCTCTTCGCCCACTGTTCCCACAAACCATATGTTCTGGTCGGTTTGAATTTCCAACTCCTCCAGGGTTTTTAGAATTGTGAGAACTGTTGTAAGACCCCGGGCATCATCCACTATTCCCGGCGCATAGAGCGTATCGTTTACAACAGTTACCGTTACATCGGTCTCCATAGGGAAAACCGTATCGAGATGCGCTGAGATCACAATGGTACGGTTACCGATGGAGCCGGGCCGGCGGCCAATGGCATTTCCCTCTTCATCAATTTTGACGTTTTCCAATCCAAATTCCCGCATCATCTCGGCAAAGCGTTCTGCCCTGCGCTCTTCCATAAAAGGAGGGGCGGGTATTTCATTTAGATGAATCTGGTTTGCCACGGTTTGATCATCATAGTCGAGAATAAACTGAAAAGCTTTGTTGATGATTTCAGACTCTGTGAGTTCACTGATTTGCCGTTCTATATCGCTGCTGATATCCTGGCTAAAAACAGCGGAATTAAATAGAAATGAAATGCTGAAGATGAATAAGTAGAAAATAGAGACGCTGATTTTATAAAACATTTCGTTTTGATTTACCCGTTAATTGGATCTGTTTCTGTAGTTAATAAATTTCACTCACAAATTTTTAAACATTTCAAGCTGGAGGTTTTACAAAACTTCCGGTACGATAATCTTTAATCTGTGAGATAAGATAAAG
>SKRK01000172.1 GCA_007118525.1 Balneolaceae bacterium | reverse complement strand
TCAGACGGTTATCCGCCAAAGTTTGTACCCTCATTCAGTTGGGTTAGCGACCATAATATCGTGCCCTACCATTTCGAAAAGGCTGTTGAAGCGATGGGTAAAATGATGGAGAGAAGATCTGTACCACTTACCCCTGCATATTACAGAATGATGAAGGCCATTTTTGAATCGACCAGTTTTTAAAACAGGGATAGGGGTACGTGGTTTCAGGTTGGTCATTGGGATGTTGAATTGGAAAATAGATGCAGCTGTGCCATCGCCATTAAAGTTATCGCGAATTCTAAGCCTGATTCTCTATGAGTTAAAGAAAATCATTAAGGCATTTTTATTTCATCATTCAACCTATGTAAACCACCCCTGCTGAATAATATAAAGTTAATTTAAAGTGGAGCTATGCTACAGCGGTTTGTGAATTTGTCACAATTCGGGTTATACCTTGGTGTAATCATATTTATCGCTTTTTTACTCCTCCCTGCCCCTGAAGGCATGAGTGTTGTTGCCTGGAAAACAGCCGCCGTGGCGATATTAATGGCAACCTGGTGGATCACGGAAGCCATACCCATTTCAACTACTGCGCTGCTGCCCATTGTGCTTTTTCCGGTACTCAATATAGCCCCAATCGGCGATACCACAGCCCCTTATGCCAACCCGTTGATCTTTCTGTTTATGGGTGGTTTTATCATTGCTATTGCCATGCAGCGCTGGGAACTGCACAAACGAATTGCGCTTCGAATTGTCAATTTTGTGGGTGTAAAGCCCACCTCTATCATTATAGGATTTATCATCGCCTCTGCTTTTTTAAGCATGTGGGTTAGCAATACCGCTACCGCATTGATGATGCTTCCCATAGCCATCTCCGTGCTGCAATTTGTTGAGAAAAAAAGTGACAACACTGCTGCACCGGTAACCAATTTTGAAATTGTACTGGTTCTTGCCATCGCCTACGCCTGTAATATCGGCGGGATTGCCACTCTGATTGGAACACCGCCTAACGCGCTGCTTGCCGCTTTTATGCTCGAAAGCTATGATTATGAGATCAGCTTTGCGAAATGGATGCTGGTTGGCGTACCGCTTGTTCTCATTATGCTCCCGGTGATGTACCTGCTTTTGAGCAAGGTTATCTACCCGATTAAAATAAAAGAGCTGCCGGGCGGGCAATCCGTTATTGAAACCCAGCTGAAAGGACTGGGTAAGATTACCAAACCTGAAGTAAGAGTAGCCATTGTTTTCGTTACAACGGCACTTCTCTGGATCTTCAGGCCGCTTCTATCCGGTATTCTTCCCGGGCTTTCGGATGCCGGTATCGCCGTTACAGCCGGAGTTGCACTCTTTTTAATACCCACCGGGTTGAAAGATGAAAGTATGCTGCTGCGCTGGGAGAACTTGAAGGAACTGCCCTGGGGCATCCTCATCCTCTTTGGCGGCGGCTTGAGCCTGGCCATGGCTATTACCACTTCAGGTCTTGCCACCTGGATTGGAGAAACCGTAAGCGGACTTGACGCCCTGCCAATTATCCTTCTTATATTTCTTGTAATCATAATTATTGTATTTCTTACAGAGATCACCAGTAATACCGCTACCGCAGCCGCATTTTTGCCAATTCTGGCTTCTACAGCAATTGGTATCGGGCAAGACCCTATGCTCTTTGTACTGCCGGCGGCAATTGCTGCCAGCTGCGCGTTTATGCTTCCTGTAGCAACGCCTCCCAACGCTATCATTTATGGCAGCGGCAAAGTTACCATACCACAGATGGCAAATGCAGGGATATGGCTCAACATAATCGTCTCCGTACTGTTCACCATTGCCAGTTATACCATCTTTGCCTATGTATTTGGAATAGAGATCGGTGTTGTTCCCGACTGGATTCCATAATCAAACGAATTACCCGTGAAGTATTTTATTTTATCCATTTTATTACTGTTCATCGCCGGGCAGGTTCATGCTCAGAGTAATCAGCTTTTTGAATTGCCCCGGCTAAGTTCTCCCATTACCCTTGACGGAATGCCGGATGAACAGGCCTGGCAAGAGATCCCTCCTCTGCCACTCACTATGTACCAGCCAGTTCATATGGGACAGATGACGGAGAGATCAGTTATAAGAGTGGCTTACGATGATAAGTATATTTATGTATCCGGCAAACTCTACGACTCGGAACCTGATAAAATCGTGGCCAATACCATGTATCGTGACCGCTATAGCGGTGATGAGACGTTTGCCATTATTCTCGACTCTTTTAACGATGATGAAACAGCCCGCTGGTTTTTTGTCACCCCAACAGGAGTCAGGGTGGATCAGCTGGTATCAAAAGATTCGGAAGGTGACGGATCCATTAATCGAAACTGGACCACACACTGGGACGCTGCCACACAAATTACTGATGAAGGATGGTTCGTTGAGATGAGAATCCCCTTTTCGAGCCTTGGTTTCAGGGATTTTAACGGTGAAGTAACCATGGGAATGATCGCCTACCGGTGGATTGCCAGAAAAGCTGAAAGACACATTTTTCCCAATATTTCACCCGACTGGTCCCGGGGTTTTACCAAGCCATCGCAGGCTCAAAAAATTCGGATTACGGGTGTAGAATACAGCAGGCCGCTGTATATTACTCCATACGTGCTTGGCGGTTTTGAACAGATCAATCAGCTCAACAGTGATGCCGCTGCCTATTCGCGCCAAACAGACTATACAACAGAAGCCGGGCTGGATATCAAATTCCCCGTTACCGGAAACATGAATCTTGATATCACCCTGAACACCGATTTTGCCCAGGTGGAAGCCGATGAGGCGCAGGTGAATTTGTCACGGTTCCCACTGTTTTTCCCTGAAAAAAGGCAGTTTTTCCAGGAGCGGTCTGATATTTTTGATTTTAACCTGGGCGGCAATAACAATCTTTTCTACAGCCGCAGAATTGGCTTGCAGCAGGGTCAGCCAGTCCGGATTTATGGCGGAGCAAGGCTTGCCGGCCGGACCGGCAAATGGGATGTTGGCGTACTGAATATGCAAACTGAAGCGTTTTCAAAGCTGGACCTGCAATCCGAAAATTACGGAGTATATCGTGCCCGCAGAGATATCATCAACCGTAACTCCTATGCCGGCGGGATGGTAACCACACGGCTGGGCATGGACGGATCGTACAATGTTGCGGCCGGTACAGACCTGATTTACAACTATACCGGAAATCACTATATCGACTTCAAATACGCTGCTACATTCGACGACCGTTTTGAAGAGAATTTTAACCCGTTAACAAACGGAATTGTCCGGCTTTTCCTCCAGAAGCAGACCTCCAGCGGCTTCTACTACCGCTTTACCGCAAAGAGAGCCGGCGAAAGATATATCCCCTCAATGGGTTTTGAATCACGCTTTAACTACACCCTTATCGATGCCCGGCTCTCCTATGGCTATTTCAACTCCGTAGAATCACCTCTCAGAATCGTAACACCAACTGCGCGGTATTTTGTAAGCCTGCGAAATGAGGATAATAGTGTGGAATCGATGTTGGTTGAACAGCCCTGGAGTATCGATTTTAAAGATGGTTCCAGCATGAGTATTACCGGGAGCTGGTGGTTCGAAGATCTACGGTTTCCCCTGGTTTTCAGTGACCGTACATTTGTTGAGCCCGGCAGCTACACATTTTACGGAGTCGGCTTTAACTACAGTATGAATAGCGCAAATCGATTGAGAACCAGCCTCTCGGCCGGTGTGAATACCTTTTATGATGGCACCCAGATCTCACTTGGCATTTCGCCCACCTGGAATCAGTCGCGGCACTTTGAAATCAGCGGCGGCATTGAGCTGAACCGGCTCGATTTCCCTGACAGGGATCAAAGAGAGTACCTCAATGTATTCAGGCTGCGATCGCTCATTGCTCTAAATACACAGGTTTCCCTGCAGCTGCTGTCGCAGTACAACTACCTCTCCCGGCAAATCGGCACCAACGCCCGCTTCCGTTATAATTTCAGAGAGGGCAATGATTTCTGGATCGTGTACAGTGAAACCTCCAACACCCATACCGATCATGTGACCCCTGCTCTGCCGCGCTTCGACAACCGGGTGGTTCTGGTAAAGTACACCTATACGTTTCTTTAGAGGCTGAGTGTGATGGATACTAGTTTAAAAAACGCTTTAAAGGACTCCTGCCGATAACAGGGATCCTCTTTTATCCCACGAAGCGAAGCGTAGTGAGATCCTTTGGCATAGCCATCCCT
>SKRK01000240.1 GCA_007118525.1 Balneolaceae bacterium | reverse complement strand
TTTTACATGTTTTTTTTGATATAGAGAAAAGGGAGATACTTTCTCATCCCGACAGAAAAGCATTGTCGGGATTCGTCAGCACGACACTTGTTTAAAATAAGGGGGTAACGGCATCAACCCAGCGCCAGCTCAAGATCATCGATCAGATCATCCGGATGCTCCAGGCCTATGCTGATGCGGATCAGGTTTTTGGGCGTTATGGATCCTTCTCCTTCACTGCTGAAGCGGTGCTCCCAGGTGCTCTCAACGCCACCGAGGCTGGTGGCGCGTTTGATCAGTTTTGACCTTCCCACAATCTCTATGCACTCCTTTTCACTGCAATCGGGCATAAACGATATCATTCCGCCAAAGCCGGTCATCTGTTTTTTTGCGGTTTCGTGTTGCGGGTGAGATTCCAGTCCCGGATAGTAGATCTCCGCCACTTTTCTATGACCGGACAGATACCGGGCAACTTTTTCGGCGTGTTCATTGTGGCCTTTCATACGATAGGCGAGGGTGCGGGTGCTTCTGCTCAGCATCCAGCAATCCTGGGGTGATGGAACAGCACCACCCATCTGCTGGGTCAGGCGAATCTGTGCAAAGAGGTCATCCTCATGTTTTGTGACGATGGCACCGCCCAGAATATCACTGTGGCCGCCGAAGTATTTTGACGTGGAGTGGAGCACAAGGTCGGCGCCATGCTCGAACGGGAGCTGGTTGACCGGTGTGGGCCAGGTATTATCGACAATTACGTGGATTTTGTGGGACTGCGATTTTGCCAGTTCACTAACACCGGCAATATCGGTTATGCGCATCAGCGGGTTGGAGGGTGTTTCTACCCAGATCAGTTTTGTATTCGGCCTGATGTGCGATTCAATATTGCTGAGATCCGTCATCTCAATGAAATCGGCTTCAAGTCCCCACCGCATCATGATTTTCTGAACCATTTTTCGATTGCCGGCATAAACATCCTCCGGAATGATGATGTGATCGCCGGGTTCAAGCGCCTGGAGCGCAGCTGTTGCGGCTGCAATGCCTGATGAAAAAGCTGCGGCGTTTTCACCTCCTTCAAGAGTTGCTATAAGATGCTCAAACTGTAGCCGGTTTGGATTGGCAAGGCGGGTATAGTGCAGATCGTTCTCCTTTCTGCCTTCAGCATCTATTTCAAAAATTGTGCTTGGAGAGATAGGGGGGATGATGGCACTTGAGGGATTGCCGATGCTAAGTCCTGAATGGATAGCTTTGGTTTCAAATCGCATATATACAGAGTCTTTTGAGGGTGAATAGGTGCAGCTTGAATATACTAAAGAGCAGCATAGCCTCTATGACAAATTGAACTTACTGCCTCAATAAAGAGAACTCTTAACGCTGAGAAGCGCCTGCTCAAAATACACTCATGAAGCCGTAATTATGTATCCACCGCAACCTCAACATCCGGTTCACAAATAACCTCAGACCTGATTAGAAGATCTCTTCAGCTTTTTCCATTTGATGGTTGCCTCGCACAGATGTTCATCTGTTGCTTTCAAACTCATCCAGTTTTTGTTTAATCACAGATTCCAGCTGAGAAGCTTGCAGCACTCCTGACTGTTGCCAGAGAACGTGGCCGTTCTTAAAGAGTATCAGCGTAGGCACCCCGCGCACCTGGTAGCGGATGGCTGCAGCGGCATTTTTTTCGGCATCAATTTTAATAATGTTAATGGCATCTCCCAGCCGTGATTTCAAATCTTTTAAAATGGGAGTCATCATTTTACATGGGCCGCACCAGTCGGCGTAGAAATCAACAAGAACCGGGGTGTCGCCCTTGATGATCTCGTTAAAGCTTTTCTGTTTTACGTCTGTATTCATCGGCTTAAAAATTGGCAGGGTTACTGTTTGTTGGGTTTGATCTCTTCATATTGTACTTCGTTCATCTCACTCTCCGGGCTGTTTACAGATGGAATCTCGCACCGCCCGGCCATACAGCCTGTATTGGTAACGGCCTGATAGAGGAAGAAAATAGAGAGAAATCCGGATAGTGTAGCGGAGTTGACCAGCCAGTTATAGCCAAGAGCCAATCCTATCCCAAGGGCAACCCATCGCATCGTGTGCCAGTTGGTGAAGAGCAATCTGTGTATCGATTCAAACATAGTGTAATTATTTAATGGATAGTGATTTTCAATTGATGTTTATTTTTGCCCATCAAGAGATCAATTACTTATTTCAAATAAGGTAAAAACCTGAGGGATCAAACTCAGTTACTTTTGTTACAGAAGGGTTATTTTATTTCGGGCGAGCTGAACCAGTCCCTCATGTTCCATCTGTTTGAGCAGACGCGATACAACAACTCTCGCGGTGCCCAGTTCATTGGCCAGTTCTTCATGCGTAATCTCAAGAGAGGGATTGCCGGTTAACTTTACCTGTGAGGTTATATAGTTTAAAAGCCGTTCGTCCATTTTTTTAAAAGCTACGGCATTAACAACTTCAAGGAGTTCATTAAACCGCTGATGGTACACTCTGAAGATGTAGTTGTTCCATTCCGGGTGTTTTTGGGTAAGAATCCCGAGTTTCTCTACCGGAATAAGCAGTACTTCACTCTCCTCATCCGAAACGGCCCTTATTTTACTCACGTCGTTGTATAGACCGCCCAGGAACGACATAATACAGGTATCACCCTCTTTAAGGGTATAGAGAAGCATCTCTCTGTAATCATCATCGGTTTGATATACTTTTACGCTGCCTTTCAGAATAATCGGAATATTTCTGATGGTGCTGTGCTCCTGCAGTAATAAATCGCCCTTTTGAAGGGTTTTAAGAGTTCCTGTCTGCCTGAGTTCTGAAATAACCTCTTTTGAAGGCTGCAGCTCCTTTACATTATCGAGCGTATCCATAAATTTTCTGTCTGAATTAACATCTGACTATTAGGATAAGATACCAATCTTATGGAGGTACTGCCACAGACAGACTTCGAATGTATGCCGGGCAGAGTGTTCAGTATTCAGCTTTGCTCTAATTTTTCACATCTCTCCTTCAAAGCCATATTCATATTCTCAAAGCCTTGCTTGGTTTTTTTTAGCACACTTCCCATCAATGGAACGAGCAGGCCGGTGAATATCTCTCCGTGATGAAGCGCAGTGCTTCCGTTTGGGAGCTGTTCAAGTTTAAAGTAGTGCTCACCATCAAAAACACCCTTTATCAGAAACTTGCCCTTCCAACGAAACTCTGACTGTTTTTCTGATTTCAGTACAAGCGGCTTGAAAACCATGGCTTTTTTACCGGGTTGCTGTATGGTTACCGACAGTTGATGGCCTTTGTCTGCTGTTCCGGTAATCTCTTTCACAAAAGGGTTCCATTCCGGATACTTTTCAAATTCCATCAGAGTATCCCAGACGTGATGCAGCGGGGCGTGGATGTGTATTATGGTCTCTAAAGTTCTCATCGTTGAGTGGTTTATCTATTTTGCAAAGGGTATGGTATAGCCGAAACATAGTTGTTACATCTATGTCAGTTTAAATCATGTTAACCCCCATCTACGATCATTTTTATGCATAGGTTTCATCAACAAATAAATCTTAGATCCCTCTCATTTACATGAAATCTGTTAATCAGGCATACCAATTTTGCATAGAAAGGGATATTATTGGACATCATATGATCCGGATATCGGGTTGAACAGTTTTTTAAATAATCGGATAAAATAAATAAATCAGATAGAATGCAGGTATACATTAACGGACAATTCATTGATCAGAAAAAAGCGGCTGTTTCGGTGGCCGACCGCGGGTTTGTTTTTGGGGATGGCGTTTATGAGGTGACGCGCGTCGTAAACGGTACGTTTTTCATGGAGCAGGAGCACCTCTCCCGGCTCAAAGAGGGATTAAAAGGATTGAAGATAGAGATGAGCGACTCCCGGATTGAGTCGATACCTGCAATCAGCCGCGACCTGCTTGATTTAAACGGACATATGGAGAATGAGGCTATGGTTTATCTGCAGGTTACAAGAGGTGCAGCATTTCCGAGAACTCACCAATTTCCAAACCCTGCAGTGGATGCTACCCTGTATCTTTCCAGCAGCTCGTTTAAGCCGCACACAAAACTGCATGAAGAGGGTGTGGATGCCATAACGCTTCCCGATGTTCGCTGGGCCCGCTGCAACCTCAAAACGATTAACCTTTTACCAAACACCCTTGCCAAACAGCAGGCTGTTGAAGCGGGAGTAAACAGTGCGGTTATGATCCGGGATGGCGTAATAACGGAGAGTCCGAACGCTAATATTTTTTGTGCAAAGGGAGATA
>SKRK01000058.1 GCA_007118525.1 Balneolaceae bacterium | reverse complement strand
CTGCAGGGTGTCACCTCCATTACCCCGGAGTTACGTGCCTGTTTTTGGTTTCTCGACCATTTTAACAGGCTTGTTTCTTTTCTGTTCCGTCTTATATCGGTCTTTAAACATTTGGAGCTCCTCCTGAAATGATATTGTTTTGTGCCTCTGTTTTTGGTTTCGAATAAACTCAATTACCCTCTGCTTTTGTGAATTCCCAACACTAAAAGCAGAATAACCCGCTTGCCACCGAAATATGCGCTTTCTTGTGTAAAAAGTGTCATTCATCCATTTTGAGGAACTTCCCTTCAATTTCTGCATGATAAAACTGACGGATAGGTTAGGCGGAATGGATAACAACAGATGTAAATGATCCTGATCCCCGCCAATCGCTTCGGGTCTTACGCCCATTCTTTTTCCAATCGCACCAATATAGCTCCAGAGCCGCTTTTCAATGTCAGGCTTGATCAGTTTTTGACCGTTTTTAGTTCCGAAGATAAAATGAATATAGATTTGTGAATTCGTTGTCTCCATGATCTCTCTGTTTAGTTTCTCGTTGTATATGTATGAACTCCATTTTTGAGATTCCTTACAGAAATTTTTTCGAATTAATGAAATGAGTCGAGTCCCCCTACAAATCCGGTGCAGGGCTGCCCTCTCCATTGCTATTGCCAAGAGCTACACTAAATTTCTGATCTGATAACAACCATTCCGAATTGGTCAAACGGTTTCTTAAATTGTTGCACCCTATTTCAAAACCATATTTATCCCTTTGAACCTATGAAGTCGATTGAAAAAATTGATCTGGAGTATTTAAAAGCTTCCGACTACAAGGAACTGCAAGCACTGATGTATAAATGTTATCCAAATATGCAGGATCCGACCTGGAATAAAGATCAGATCAAGAAGCTGACAAAAATTTTCCCTGAAGGACAAGCTGTAATCAAAGTAGATGGAGAAATTGTAGCCTGCTGCATGTCCATCATCGTTGATTATCAAAAGTTTGATGATCGCCATAAGTATAATGATATAACAGGGAATGACACTTTCGATACGCACGATCCGAAAGGTGACACTCTATATGGGCTCGATCTTATGGTCCATCCCGATTATCGCGGGTTAAGGTTGGGCCGACGCCTTTATGATTACAGAAAAGAGCTTTGTGAAGAATTGAATTTAAAAAGTATCCTTTATGGCGGCAGGCTGCCCAATTTTCATAAACATGATAACATAACCGCAAAGCAGTATATCGAGAAAGTTAAGAACAAAGAGATTCATGATCCGGTTCTCAATTTTCAGCTCTCAAACGATTTCTATGTGAAGCGTGTGGTAAAAAATTATCTGCCTGAAGATGAGGCCTCCGAATCATACGCAGCACTTTTAGAATGGGCTAACATCTATTATTCTGAACCCGAGAAAGAGTACAAACCCGAAAAATCGGTCGTGCGGCTTGGATTGGTTCAGTGGGGAATGCGCCCCTATGATGGATGGGATGACCTTACCGAGCAGATTGAATATTTTGTAGATGCCGTATCGGGTTATCGATCCGATTTTCTTCTGTTTCCCGAGTATATTAATGCACCTTTGATGGCAGAGTATAATCATCTTTCTGAACCTGATGCAATCAGGCAGCTTGCCAAATATACCGACCGCCTCAGGGATACTTTTGCAGAATTTGCCATCTCTTACAATGTGAACATCATTACGGGCAGCATGCCGGAATTTAAAGATGATGTTTTGAAAAATGTTGGATACCTGTGCAAAAGAAATGGAGAAATTGAACGCTATGAAAAAATTCATCCGACACCGGATGAAGTTAAAGTCTGGGGCATGAGCGGTGGAACTCAAATTAAAACGTTTGATACGGATGCAGGCAAAATTGGCATTTTGATCTGTTATGATGTGGAATTTCCGGAGCTGAGCCGGATTTTGGGCAAGGAAGGAATGGACATACTTTTTGTGCCATTTTTAACGGATACTCAAAACGGCTACTCAAGGGTCAGAAACTGTTCAATTGCAAGAGCTATAGAAAATGAGTGTTATGTTGCCCTGGCCGGAAGCGTGGGCAACTTACCTAAGGTTCACAATATGGACATCTCGTTTGCACAATCTGTTGTTTTCACACCCTGCGACTTTTCATTTCCAACGAACGGTATCAAAGCAGAAGCCACTCCAAATACCGAAATGATTCTGATTGTGGATGTAGACCTCGACCTGCTTAAAGAACTTCATGAGCAGGGAAGCGTGCGTACGCTCAAAGATCGCCGAACGGACCTCTATGATGTTATTCTAAAATAGAAATGTTCATTCAGAACACTATTATCGCATATTTTCTATGGTTTGTTAACATTTATTTAACTTGCACCCTAGCCGGTAAAATGCGGATATTCTATGCGATTTGGTTTTAACTGACCTGCGCTGGCAGAACACTTCCCAATGACATATACGTTTTTTGATTTTTTACAACTGATAGGTTCTCTTGGGATTTTCATTTACGGGATGAAAATCTTTAGTGATGGTTTACAGAAGGTGGCCGGCCATCGGCTCCGATCTATACTAAAAGAGATGACCACCAGCCGGCTGAGGGGAATTATTACAGGATTTACCGCAACCACTATAACTCAGTCGTCTACGACCACTACCGTAATGGTGGTTAGTTTTGTGAATGCAGGCCTGATCACGTTTATTGAGTCGACAGGTGTAATAATGGGTGCCAATATAGGCACGACGGTAACCGCTTGGATGGTAGCCGTGTTTGGTTTTAAAATGCAGATCACGCCTATCGCCGTGAGCCTTATCGGTATCTTTTTTCCCTTCATGTTTTTTGGCCGCGAAAAAATGAGGAACCTGGCCGAGGCGATGATTGGCTTCGGAATTATATTTATAGGGTTGGAATTTATTAAAAATTCGGTACCCAATATTCAGGATAATCCCGAAATGTTTGCCATGCTTGATGGTTTAACCGAGTTCGGTTTTGCTTCAATGTTGATCTTCGTTCTTGTTGGAACTCTTCTCACGCTGCTCACACAGTCATCTTCTGCAGCTACAGCGATAACTCTTGTAATGCTTTTTCACGGATGGATCAATTTCCCGATTGCTGCGGCAATGATACTTGGAGAAAACATTGGAACCACAATAACCGCTAATATCGCGGCTCTGATCGGAAATGTTCACGCTAAACGCGCTGCAAGGTTTCACTTTGTTTTCAATGTGTTCGGGGTAATTTGGATGTTGTTGCTGATAAATCCCTTTTTAATCGGTATTGACAATGTTATGCAGTATTTCCTGCCCGAAGCAGGATCAATATACGGAGACACCCAGGAAGCCCGTGCGGCGGCTACCCTTGGCCTGTCTCTATTCCATACCACCTTTAATGTGCTAAATGTTGTAATTCTTTTTGCTTTCGTGCCAAGAATAATCACATTCGTTGAAAGAATTCAGAAAGATACCGATAAGTCAGATCAGGCTTTCCGGCTTCAGTATATTTCAGCCGGTCTGATGTCTTCCTCAGAACTCTCTATTACTCAGGCTCACAAAGAGATTGAGCTGTTTGGTAAGCTGATAGAGAAGATGCACTTCAGTTTTTCCGGGCTCTTTTTCAGAAAACAGAAAAAACAGGAAAAATTTCTCAAAAAAATTGCCCAAAGAGAACAGATCACCGATAATATTGAACTCGAAATTGGTGAATACCTCACCAAAATTTCAAGTTCAAATCTCTCCGAGTCAGCGACTAAGAGAATCAGATCCATGCATAGTATAATCAATGACCTTGAACGAGTCGGAGATCTCTATTTTCAAATGTCTAAAACGTTTGAGCAGATGGATAATGAAGGGATAAAGCTTCCCAAAGAAGCCGTCACAGAGATCGGTCAATACCTTGATCTGGTTCGTGATACGATTAAACAGATGAGAAAAAACATGGAGCTGTCAAATGGCAACGTTGACCTCAAAACTGCGATCAAGCTTGAAAATAGAATCAATGAAATGCGTGATTCTATGAAGGAAATTCATTACAAGAGACTTGAAAAAGGAACCTACTCAGCCAAGGCCGGTGTGTTTTTCCTGGATTTCATTACGAGACTTGAAAAAATTGGCGACCACATCTTCAACGTTAATGAGGCACTTGCCGGAACCAAGCTGAAGAGACACAGCGATATGACTGTAGGAAGATAATTTAATTACAAATCACTACTCTCGCTCTTTTCGGCCGTTTGCTCTTTCCCAGTGTCTTCCTTTTTTACCGAGAAGTCGTTATTCCTAAATACCTCAGAAAGTATCGATTGTTCGATATAACTGCGCTGCCCTGATTTTGCCGG
>SKRK01000360.1 GCA_007118525.1 Balneolaceae bacterium | reverse complement strand
CTGCTAATACTCCAGTTCCGCTCCAAAAAGTTCCACAATGGTTCTGAGGTGCGGATCCTTCTTCTGTAGCTCTTTAAACCGTTCATATGGGCTCAGGGTTTCCTTCTCCTTCTGCTCATCACGTTCCACAATGCATTTCATTCTGATATAAACTCCCGTCACCTGTTTAAAGAACGAAGAGAGCATCTGTTGATTCTCCTCCATCAGGTTGGTAGCGAATTCATTATCTGCACTTAAAATGAGTTCTGTGCCCCGAAGATCTTTAAGCTGAACCCGCAGCATTTGATAGTAGAGCATTTGCGGGGCATTTTCTTTTACTACTTCAAGAAACGGCTTCCAGTGTAGTTCAATATCATCGGTATCGTTCAGCTGTGCGCGTTCGGTTTGCTGCTCCGGCTCTGTGTTGTTCAGTTCAGCAGAGGAATCTGCAAGTCCATTAGAGGAGCTGATACCCCTTAAAAACCCAAGGCTTGGCCTTCCCATCAACATATCGTCATGATCTTCATCATGATCATCGTCGGGCTCTGCCACATGAACAGGATTTGTGTACCGGTCCTCCTGAGGTTTTTTCGATGCAGCGGGGGCAGGTTCCGGTTTAAGTGAGGGTGATTGCGGGGACGGCCTGTTTACAGGTTCTGAAATCTCTTCATCCCTTTTGTAAGCAGCGGGAGGCTCTTCTTCCTTTTCGGCCTCTTCTTCATCCTGAAACTCTTCAGTTTGCTGAGGCGGATTGGGCGTGGATGTGGTATCGGCTACCGGGTTATTGCCGTTTTTTTTTAACTCTTCCAGGCCGGATATGAGTTTTCCAAGCTCTTGTGAGCGACTCATGTGAATCAGTTTAAGCATCAGAATCTCAAAGTGGACACGGGGTTGCTGCACATCTTTATTTTTTAGCTGGGCCTCACTAACCAGGTGGAGCATTCGGATCAGATCTTGTTCTGAGAACGATTTGGCAACCTGTTTGTACCTCTCCATGGTTTCAGGTGTAGCTTCAACCAGGTGCATTTTATCGCCCAGCTTGGCTATATACAGATTGCGGATATGTTCCGTGAGAGATACAAGAAACTCCTGGATATCGGCGCCCTCCTTCATCAGCTGGTCGATAAGTGTGAGCCCGCCGTTGGAATCTCTTTTCTCAATTGCGCCGGTGAAATCAAACAGCTGGTCGTGTCCAATCACATTCAGCGCCTGAAGCAGTTCGGCATACCGGATATTCAATCCGCAAAATGCAATGGCCTGATCCATCAATCCAAGCGCATCGCGAAGCGCTCCATCTGCTTTTTTTGCAATTACATGGAGAGACTCTTCATCGATGGTAATTTCTTCTTTTTGGCAGATCTCCTTTAAGCGAGAAACAATTTCCTGCACGCTGATACGCTTAAAGTCGAAGCGCTGAACCCGTGAGAGAATGGTTGGGAGAACTTTGTGGGGTTCTGTTGTTGCGAAAATAAAGATGGCATGAGGCGGCGGTTCTTCCAATGTCTTCAGAAGCGCATTAAACGCCTCTTTCGTGAGCATATGAACCTCATCAATAATAAAAATCTTGTAGTTGCCGCTTTGAGGCGGAACCCGGATTACCTCTTTAAGCTGACGTACATCCTCTATTTTTCGGTTAGAGGCAGCATCCATCTCAACAATATTGAGCGTTTGATTTAACGCCTCTCCGTCTATATCGTCACCCACTTCATTTACCGCCCGGGCCAGCACGCGGGCCATCGTGGTTTTTCCTACTCCTCTTGGTCCGCAAAACATGTAGGCATGAGAAATGCGGTTTTGTTTGATAGCATTTTTCAATGTACTGCTCACATGCTCCTGTGAGACGATATCATCAAATGTTTGAGGGCGATATGTACGGGTTAATGCGCGGTAATTTTGAGCCATAAAACAATCAGAATCTGTTCAGCTTTAAGGTACTAAAAAAAGAACTTTCTGTTTTGAACCTTTCAAAAAGAATTAGCCCATAACTTGTTAGAATTGAGAGGAACCTGAAAGATAGAGAGATAGTGAGTATCAATGGGTACTAAAGGTTATACTCAGGGAGTTTATATTAACGTGAGTTCAAGTTAAGAGTTATTTTAGGAGTGTCCCCCCTTGCCCCTTCAAAGGGGGGCTATTAATGCCTTTGCTCTTATCCCGAACACACATTAACTAAGAACAGGATATTTTTTATTTCTCATAAATGAATGAACGGGTGGTATTTTTTATAAAATCCGTTAATTTGTCCAACTTGATGAAACAGGTTCTAAAAATTATATCATTTCTATCAGTCGCGCTGATTCTATTTGCGTCGGAACTGCTTCAGGCTCAGCCACAGCGAGCTTATGAACGCGGCCTTGAAGAGCTTTATCGCAACAATACCACTCGTGCACTCGATATCTGGTACAGCGCCTATGACGCACCGGGTGGTGTAGATGCGCGCATTGGGTTTGAGTTTATCCGGGTTGTAACGGAAAAACGGAGAAGTGAATACTACGAACAGGCTACGGAACTCTATTATCGTGCTCTGATAGATGGCCGGGGAACCAACAGCCGGGTTGCAATTCGGCAGGAAATTGATAGAATGAGGCCTGTAACCGGTGAAGGGATCTATCGCCAGTGGAATGAGTGGTGGTCGGAGAATAATGCCGCTCTTGGGTCAGATATGAGAGGGTTTTGGGTTCAGCACGATCCTACACCTTCCAGAGGGTCTAATGAACGGCTAATTGAGCATTGGGAAAGGATTGCAGTTTCAAAAAACAGGTTTACAAAAAATTCGAACACGGTTTATGGGACCGATGATCGCGCCCTGATTTTTATCAGGTACGGTGAACCGAGCCGTTCCCGGAGTGGTATACTCACCCTTCAAAGTCATAATATTGGAAACTGGCTGTCTAATCAGCTCAATCCTTATGCCGAACGCAATTCAGAACGGCCGCGGCAAGATGACCGTATTCACCAGGCTCAGGGTCAGCAGGAGCTTGTTGATCGCCTGCAGGATTTGATCTACGAATATCACAGGTATCCGGAATATGAAGTTTGGTTTTATGATGGGATAGCTGTGGAAGGGGATGATACCGTACCCTTCATTTTTGGGACAGATGTGCGAGATGAAGAGTTCAGGCTTCAAACCAGTATTGAAGATTTTATTCCGGAACGTGCCTACTTCCCGGATCGTGCCGGCAGGCAGGAAGGGGTAGAGTTTACCCGTGCCGGGTTAACACCCGCTTTAATGCTGCAGATGCTTTATTACGAGCAACTCGTACAGGTTGACCCATTCTTTGAAAATCGGTTAAATGAACTGAGAGATAATGTGTTAGAACAGGGAATGGAGGCTTTCCAGGGGATGGATCTCGCTTTTAAAGCAGAGAGCCGTGAGTTGATAAATCAACGCCGGGTACGTGCTCCCCGTGAGGTATCAACCTACTCAGGTCTGATCCCAAATATACCGATGAATGTATATCAATACCGGTTTTTAGATGAAGATCAAAAACCGGTTCTGCTAACTTACATAGAGAGCAGTGCCCAGGAAGCCTTTTTAATCGATTTCCACCGAAATCGTATGCGAACCGTAAACGGTGAAGAGCTTCGCGACGGGCAAAATATAACTGAGCAATTCCCCTATTATGAGATGACTCATAGCCTTCAGGAGTATGATGACAAGTGGGATGTGAGAGTAAAGAAAGAGCATCATCCGCCATTTATTCTGAATCGATCTGAAGCTTCAGGAGAAATCTCACGCTCCATGTTTGAAACTGAACATAAAGGACGCCACTTTCGCTCGGCATCCGTTGAGTTGATGAACTACGATCCCGATACAAGAACACTCTATGAAACGCCATTTCCCGAAGCACTCAGAGGTATGAGCCGTAGTCAGTTTCGTTTACCGGCTCCATTGGTAAGCCATACTGATACACTTGAAATGGCTGATCTTGTATTGGGATTTCAGTCGGATGATGATGATAGGGTGACCGAACCATTCACCTTTCGGGTTGCAAACGATGCGCTGATTCCCTTTGAAAAGACGCTTGTTCTCCATTTTGAAGTCTATAACCTGAAGAGAAGAGACGATGATACAAGGTTTACCCAGTTTGAACTTACCTATCGAATCCTGCCGGTTGATGAGGAGGGGAAGGTGCGAACCGACCAGGCTGAATTTGTACTGACACTAAATTTCACCAACGAAGAACGGCACGTAATTGAAGATCTGGAAATTGAAACCGCCGATCTCTCCCCGGGTCTTTATGATCTTCGTGTTCGGGTAATCGATACCGTTACCTCTCAGGAGAAAGAGAGAACCATTCGGTTTGAAGTGGTAGAGTGACAGG
>SKRK01000084.1 GCA_007118525.1 Balneolaceae bacterium | reverse complement strand
GCGGTTTTGCCCTGTGTGGTGATCTTAAAAATGCCGAAACCCCGATGGGCCAGGCAGAGATCCAGGCCGGTAGGTTCGGTTACGATAGCCGCATCCGCATTGAGCTTTTGAACCAGAGCCTGTGCGCCGATGCTTTCATGCTCTTCATCCGCTACAAAAGAGAGAATCAGGTCGCCGCCGAAAGTGATCCGGTTATCCTGAATAAATTTGGCTGCCGCGAGTATTGCAGCGATCGATCCCTTCATGTCATACGCGCCCCGCCCGTAGAGCTTTCCGTCTTCAATCCTGCCGGAAAATGGGTTTTCCATTCCTGAAACCCCGACGGTATCGGTATGCGCGTTTAGCATCAGAGTTTTACCGCCGGAATTACCTTTTATCCTGCCGGTAACATTCACACGTCCGGGTGCCACTTCATCCAGTTCGGCTTCGATACCCAGCTCTTTTAGCAGGTTAAAGATGTATGTTCCGATCTCACGCTCTCCGGGGCCTGTCTCATCGAGGCCGGGATTCACGGAGTTGATCTGCACAAGTTTTTGAAGGGTTTCGATGGCAAATGTTTGGTCGATCATATCTTATCCAGGGCCGCTTTCAGGTCGTCTATCAGATCCTCTGCATTTTCAATTCCGGCCGAGTAGCGGATAAGGCTCTCGGATATTCCGAGCTGCTTGCGCTGCTCTTCGGAAAGTTCAACATGACTTGTTGTTCGGGGAGGGCCGGCAAGGGTAGATACAGAACCAAGACTTGCGGCAAGATGAACAAACTTTAAGTTGTGAAGCAGGGTTTTCACGTTATCGTATCCGCCCTTGAGTTCAAAACTGAGAATGCCTCCAAAGCCATTCATCTGTTTTTTGGCAATCTTATGGCCCGGATGGCTCTCAAGACCGGGGTAGAAAACAGTCTCAACTTTTGGATGTTCATCCAGCCACTGAGCGGTCTTCATTGCATTATCATTATGCCGGTTCACTCGTAACTCAAGTGTTTTCATACCCCTTATTACGTTATAAGCCGTCTCCGGATGTAGGCTGGCTCCATTAATCTCTCTGAATTCAAAAATTTTCCGAATCAACTCTTTTTTACCGCATACCAAACCGCAGAGCGTGTCGGAATGCCCGCCCAGATACTTGGTTGCGCTGTGAACCACAAGGTCTGCGCCGAGATCTATAGGGTTTTGATTTACCGGCGATGCAAAAGTGTTGTCTACAACAGTTATTGCACCCGCTTTTTTAGCCGCTGATGCAATTCGCTTCAGATCTATGACTTTTAGCGTGGGGTTGGTGGGCGACTCCAGGTAAACCAGACTGCAGCCTTTGGTGATTTCGCGCTCCAGCTCTTCATGATCTTCTGTTTCACAGAGAGCTACTTCGATGTTAAACTTTGGCAAGAATTCGAGGAACAGCCTGCTCGTGCCACCGTACGAATCCTTAATGGATACCACCCGGTCGCCCGGTTTAAGCAGTGCAAAAAAGGTATTGCTGATGCCGGCCATACCGGATGAAAATGAAACAGCTGCCTCTGCATGTTCCAGAATGCGGATCTTCTCTTCCAGAACCCGGATCGTCGGATTTGTATTTCTGCTGTAAATATGTCCATCCCGTATGCCTTTAGCCACTTCATTCCACTCATCAATATTTTTGTAGGCAAATGTGACGGAACTGAAGATTGGAACGGTATGGCTGCCTTCGGCAAAGGGTTCTGATTCTCCGGCCCAAACCGAAAGTGTGCCGGGTTTCTGTTTTGATATATCCATAGATAATTTATTTATAATTTAGATCAGGAATAACCGAAAATAAGCAGAGGATCACAAGGATTATAGTTGACTCTAGCACGATATTTATTTAGAATTGGTCTAAATAATTAATAGCACAAAACTATTCTATTCAGGCTATGGTCTTCAGATTTATACTCTTTGCATTTTCACTCATCCTGCTTTCATCGTGTGCGGAAAAGGATGAGGTCAATATCTACTCTTCAAGACACTACGATACCGATATGCAGCTCTATGACAATTTCACAGAGCAGACCGGTATCCATATCAATCTCATTGAGGGTACAAGTGATGAGTTAATTGAACGAATTCGAAACGAAGGGATAAACAGTCCGGCTGATATTGTGATTACAGTGGATGCCGGCCGACTCTGGAGAGCCAAAGAAGCCGGAATATTGCAGCAACATGAATCGGAGTATCTTGATTCAGTGATAAAACCGGAACTGCGTGATACAGAGGGGTACTGGGTGGGGTTGTCTGAGCGTGTTCGAGGAATTGTCTATAACCGTGAACGGGTAAACAGTGACGATTTAAGAGGTTACTGGGAGTTGGCCGAACCGGAATGGGAGGGACGAATATGTGTACGCTCATCCAACAATATCTACAACCAGTCGCTGGTAGCCTCCCTCATTGAAAGTCGCGGAGAGGAAGCGGTGGAAGAGTGGGCTGCGGGGTTGGTTAATAATTTTGCACGATCACCGCAGGGTGGAGATACCGACCAGATCAAGGCCGTGGCCGCCGGACTTTGCGATGTGGCCCTGGCCAATCACTACTACCTTGCACGGCTTATGCAATCAACACAGCAGCAGGACCGGGAGGTTGCCGAAAAAGTGGGGATCTATTTTCCGGCTTCGGAATTTGGCGGGGTTCATGTGAACATTAGCGGTGCCGGGATAGCAGCCAATTCTCCCAATCGTGAAAACGCCGTTCAGTTCCTCGAATATTTGGCAACCGAAGATGCACAACTGCTCTTTGCTGTTGGCAATAACGAATTTCCGGCGCTCGACAATGTTGAAATACCCGGCGTGCTGGGAGAGTTTGGCAAATACGAAAGTGATGCTGTAAACGTCGCTTCCTACGGCACCAATAATCCGGCCGCTATCCGGTTGATGGACCGCGTGGGATGGAGATAATTTGAACCGTTAAATTGTCGAACTAATAGACCGGGTGATAAATCAGATTCTCCGTCAGACAATTTTTGCAGAGTTTTGCGTATTATTCATCATGAAACGAAGGCCTGGTAAAGAGTGCTGATACCCGCCTGCATAACGACCAATAGATTGAACAACAGCTATGAAACAGAGTGCAATCACGATACTTCTACTGTCTATTTTCACAGGCCTGGGCCTGGGTACACCGAACAATATACATGCACAGGATATGGCACTTAATATTGGCGATAAAGCCCCCGAGTTTGAAGCACTTTCTGCCGATGGAGATCTGTGGCGCAGTGCAGATCATGTGGGTGAATCCATTCTGGTGGTCTATTTCTATCCCGCCGCAATGACCGGCGGCTGCACGGCACAGGCGTGCAGCTTTCGCGATAACCGTACCCGCCTTACCGAAATGGGTGCCGAAGTGGTAGGTATCAGCGGCGACAGGGTAGAGAACCTTCGCATCTTTAAGCTCACAAACAGCCTCAACTTTCCGCTGCTTTCTGATATGGATGGAACCATTGCCGGATCATTCGGCGTGCCGGTCAGAGACGGCTCATCTATCACCCGCGAAGTAGACGGGGAAGAGGTGGTTCTGACCCGCGACGTTACCACATCCCGCTGGACGTTCATTATCGACCGTGAAGGTAAGATCGTATATAAAGACACCCAGGTGGATGCCGCAGGCGACAGTGAGGCGGTGATTGCAGCCATTGAGGAGCTCGCGCTGAGATGAGCCGGGAGGGACACTCTTTAACAAACATCTATCCGGAAAAGACCTTAATCAGATAAAATCAGAAAAAATAGCTCAATAACCCGAGTCCGGATATAAATAAAGGCAAAAAGCACTCCCCTCCTGTGTAAGGAGGGGCCGGGGGTGGTAGCCTTAGGTTTTTGAATTATTAGTTGATTCAAAAATTTGATTCAACCACCCCTAAATCCCTCCTTGAGAAGGAGGGGACTTATTGACTCCAAAAAAAGACATTATTAATCGAACTCAGCTCAAACCTATTTCGTATCGAAGCTGGTTTTTTAGTATCCTTACCATGATGTTTAATCAAATCCTGAACTGCATCTCAATGCTACATCCCTATATTCTGTGAACCGTAGTTTCTCTCTCATTCTTTTACCGGTCGTTTTTTTCGGGTTTTACCTGGCCTTTACCAAAATCGAACCTGAGCCGGTCGTTGTTGAGCCTGTACCTGCAGAACCCGAAGAGTGGGTGATGGACAGGTCTCTGGCTAACTTTCTGAAAGATTTTGAAGATGGGTTTGTGGACGGTCTTAACGACAAGCGAATCCCCGGCGCGGCGGTTGTCATGGTAAAAGATGGCCGCGTTATCTATCAAAAAGGGTTTGGTGTAAAAGAGGTTGGGAAGCCTGAAGAAGT
>SKRK01000320.1 GCA_007118525.1 Balneolaceae bacterium | reverse complement strand
TACCTTTTGAAGATCCGGTGCTGATATTTGCACTCGTGATGCTCATAATACTGCTGGCTCCTATGCTGTTTAAGAAAATTAGGATTCCCGGTATTGTGGGCCTGATACTCGCCGGAGCCCTGGTTGGCCCGAGTATTCTTGGGTTGTTGGAGAGGGATTTTACGATTGAACTGCTTGGCACGGTTGGCCTGCTATACCTCATGTTTATGGCGGGCTTATCTCTCGATTTGAATCGATTCGAAAAGCTGCGCAACAGAAGTATTGGTTTTGGATCAATCTCCTATATACTCCCTGCAACAGGGGCTTACCTGATAGGCATTCATTACCTTGACTATTCCATTGCCACCTCACTGCTTTTAGGTGCTATTGTGGGCTCGCACACTCTGTTGGCTTATCCTATTGTGGAGAAATTGGGTATCACCAAAAATACAGCTGTAACCATGTCGATGGGGGGCACATTGGTTACGGATACGCTATCTCTCGGAATTCTTGCTATTGTTGCCGGTACAGTTGGTGATGCCGGCGGGACCGGTTACTGGGTGGGGTTTGCAACATCGGTAATTATATTTCTGGTCGCAGCAGTCATCATTTTGCCAAGGCTGGGAAGGTGGTTTTTCAGGAATGTCAAGTATGAGAACAACATCGACTTTGTGTTTATGGTAGCGGTGTTGTTTACAACAGCTTACCTTGCTGAGTTAGCAGGCCTGGCTTCCATTATCGGGGCTTTTATAGCCGGAATTTTACTGAATCGCCTGGTACCGCAAAGCAGTACACTGATGAGCCGCATCCAGTTTGTGGGAAATGCCCTCTTTATTCCCTTCTTTTTGATCTCTGTGGGTATGCTTGTGGATGTGAATGTTCTGGCAAGCTTTGACGTATGGGAAAAGGCGATCGCTTTTACATTAATTGTATTTGCAGGAAAAGGGCTGGCCGCTCTGGTAATTCGCTACATGTTTAAGTATACGAAAGAAGAGGGGTTTGTTGTTTATGGGCTCACAACACCGCAATCTGCTGCAACGCTTGCTGTAACGCTATTGGGATTTGAGCTTGGATTTTTTGACCAGGTAGCCGTAAATGCTGTTGTTATTCTAATTCTTTTCTCCTGTCTGCTGGGTCCCTGGCTTGTTGAGAAATATGGCAGGGTAGTGGCATCCCAGGAAGAGGAGAAACCCTACAGCCCGGCTGATGCCCCACAACGAATACTGGTACCATTGGCAAATCCTGAAACATCTGATGCGTTGATGGATATCGCTTTTATGGTGAGGGATGATAAATCGGGTCAGCCGATATACCCCTTAACAGTAGCCCGGGATGGATCTGATGTGGAGGGTAATGTGGCCAGGGGAGAAAAAATGCTGAGTCATGCCGTAATTCATGCCGCATCAGCCGAAGTACAGGTAAACCCAATTACACGAATTGATCTGAACATTGCGCGTGGAATTGCCAGGGCAGTGGAGGAGGAGAGGATCAGTAATATCATCATTGGCTGGAACGGTGAAGTATCTGCCAGGAGAAGAATTTTTGGAAGTGTATTGGACCAGCTGCTGGACGAAGTGGATGAAATGGTGATGGTTTGTAAAATTGAAAAACCTGTAAATACCTTTGGACGGCTGGTTGTGGCTGTTCCTCCGTTTGCCGCTTTGGAGATTGGGTTTACAGGAACCATTCGTTCACTTAAGCTGATGGCAGAACAGATGGGCTTAGAAATGATTGTGGTTTCGACCGACGAAAGAGACCCATATGTAAGAAAGGGTATCAACAAAGTAAAACCGGATATCGATGTCGAGTATCGAACTATTAATCTTTGGTCGGAAATTCCAACCTGGCTCGAAGAAAATAATAGCGAAGACGACCTGTTCGTTTTAGTGAGTGCGCGTGAAGGAAATCTTTCATGGCGACCCGGCCTTGACAGGCTTCCAAGAGTTATTTCCCAAAAATACCCCGCTCTCAGCTTTATTACCACCTACTCTTCAGAAGTAGAGTCAGAGGCCGACCAGGGCATGGGGTATCAACAAAATCTGGAAATTTTAAACCAGGAAAGAATACTAGTTGATTTAAAGGGGGATGACATCCGCCCTGTTCTTACAGAAATGATATCCGATGACGATGCATTTGAGCATATTGCCTCTGAAAGAATTGTTAAACGGCTTCTCGAAAACTCATCGGGATATACACCCGAGGTTATGCCCGGTGTTATTCTTTATGATTCACATACTTCTAAGGTAGAGGAGCAGGTCTTGTTTATAGGCATTTCCAAAGAAGGCATAAATATTGAACAGACGGCCAACCGGGTCTATATTATACTGCTTCTTTTAAGCCCGAAAGATTTTAAAGTACAAGATCATTTAACCATGCTTAACCGGATAACAAAACTGGTGCGGTCAAATGAGGAGATCGAAAAATTGAGAAAAGCAAAATCTTCTAAAGACGTGTTAAATATTCTCTTAAAACCAAAGTTATAGCTTTATATAAAATAGGTGTCTGATTTTATATCCAAAAAATTTGGCACTCTTTCTTTGGCACGACTCAGTAGCGATTCCGCCCACTATACCGCATTGGAATGTTCTGCAAAAACCGCCAAGCGCTCTATGGCATTGATATATGGGAAAACTGCTTGCGGATAGCCGATATAATAGCCCCGGATGGACAATGCGGGGTTAGAATTCATAGTATCCCGGTAAGTGCCGTACCCAGGCACGAACAATCTTGAAGCATCTTGAACCCGCTTCCAGGGGATCTCTTATAACCTGAGTTCGATTAATAATATACCGATTTAGAAGTCTGAAAGTCCCCACCTTACACAGAAGGGCTTATCTTTTGAACGCGGAGTACTCATTTTCTGAACGCGTAGCGATACGCAATAATCAGCATTTAAGAATCGAAATTAGGTTTATATGTTTGTTTTAGAGAGGAATTCAATCATTGATTCAAACACATAAATATGTTAATATGCTTATATGCGAACAACAATCGACATACCTGACGAACTGATGAAAGAGGCCAAAAAAAAGGCGATCGAAGAGGGTATTACTCTAAAAGAGCTCTTCACCCGCACTCTTGAGAAAGAGCTTTACGGAGGTGTGCCTGCCCAAATCGCTCCCTGGAAACAGCTTCACGGGAAGGGGTCTGCGGAAACACTCCAGCCCGAAGATTCCGGTTTTGAGGGCTATTCCGGTCCCGATTGGAATCATTCAGTGAAGGTAAATGAACCTGAAGATTGATGGTGCTTCTGGATACCCACATCTGGCTCTGGTGGCTATTAGGGGATGGAAATCTGAACGAGAAGCAGAGAAGATCGCTCGATCAAATGGCATCTAAAAATAAACTCTCCATTTCCTGGATCTCCATTTGGGAAACAGAAATGCTCGAAAGAAAGGGAAGGATTCAGCTTTTACCCGATTTTCCAAGCTGGATAAAGGTTGCAACCAAACAGGGTGTCATCTCTGTATTACCTGCAGATGTTGAACTGGTTATAGCACAACGCCAGCTTCCCGAATCGTTCCACAGCGATCCGGCTGATCGGTTAATTACGGCTACTTCTATACTATCGGGTTACCCTCTCTATACCCATGATCAAAGAATTCGGGATTCAGGGATTTGTAAAATTTGGGATGAAAGCAGTGGTGTTTGAAATTTGGGCGCAAGATTCAGGACCTGTCAGCGTGCAAAGCTCCTGACAGCGTCCGCTTTCAGGGCACAAATCGACGCTGTCAGAAGTTCTGAAAAGCACAGAACATGCTGACAGGTCGGGAAGCTAAATCTAATTAATCTTCCCCAAAATCTCTTCAAACGAGAGAGAACTCTCTTCACTCTCTTTCATATTCCGGAAGGTGAATTTACCCTCGGTCAATTCATTTTCACCGACAATGATGGTATAGTGCGCATTCTCCCGGTTGGCGTCTTTCATCTGCGCTTTCATGGAGCGGCCCATGTAGTCCATGGTGGCAGAAATCCCCTTTTCGCGCAGTTTCGACAACTGTGACAGTCCCCATTTTCGTGCCGCATCACCAAGTGTAACGATATACACATCCACCACTTTTTCTGAACCAAGCTGAATACCCAGCTCTTCGCAGGCGATAAAGAGGCGTTCCATTCCCGCAGCAAATCCAACAGCGGGAGTGGGCTGGCCTCCTATTTCCTGCACCAGCAGGTCATACCGCCCGCCGCCCGCCAACGCATCCTGTGCCCCGAGGTCAGGGCTGATCAGCTCAAATGCAGTTTGTGTATAGTAATCCATTCCCCGAACCAGGTAGGGATCTTCCTCAAACGGGATCTCCAAATCGGTTAAATACTCTTTCACTTTTGAATAGTG
>SKRK01000260.1 GCA_007118525.1 Balneolaceae bacterium | reverse complement strand
CAGAAATGGAAACTGCATTCTCTGAACTCAGTATATTTTGGCGTGTGCCCGGATAAACTGTAGGCTCTTATCTTATTCTCAAAATTCATGTGTTGAATCGTCAGAATGATAAACTTAGAGTACTGACTTAATAAATACTTCTTGATGTATATATAATAATTCAAAAGAGAATAAAATTCCACCTTGGCCCTCTGTTATTCAATATCAAATCGGGATAAATCAGCTCTTATCCTGGGCTCAGGCTATAAATAACAAAAGCCCTGAACGTCTCCATCCAGGGCTTTAAATACATGTGAATTAAATAAACGGAACTGTTACATCACCTCTTCAATCGGCGTATACTCCATATCGAAGGCTGAGGCAACATCTTTGTATACAATTTTGCCATTGGCGATGTTCAAACCTTTCTTTAGTTCAGCATCATCGGCCAGCGCTTTTTTCCACCCTTTATTGGCAATCTGAACCGCATAAGGCATGGTCACGTTGGTTAAGCCCAGTGTGGATGTATAAGGCACGGCTCCCGGCATATTAGCCACACAATAGTGAACCACATCATCTATGATATAGATGGGGTCGTTATGCGTTGTGGCTTTGGATGTCTCAAAACAACCACCCTGATCGATGGCAACATCAACCATTACCGTTCCCGGACGCATCTCTTTGAGCATATCACGGCGGATAAGGCTCGGAGCTTTGGCACCGGGAATTAAAACCGCCCCAATAATAAGGTCGGTGGTTGGAAGCAGGTTTCGTATGGTTCCTTCTGTTGAATAGAGTGTTCGTACATTCTTGGGCATCACATCATCGAGATATCGAAGCCTTGGTATATTGATGTCAAGAATCGTAGTATTTGCTCCCATTCCGGCGGCAATCTTGGCTGCATTCACACCCACAATTCCGCCACCCAGAACGATCACATTGGCAGCAGGCACACCGGGAATTCCTCCCATCAAAACACCGCGACCACCGGTAGCTTTTTCGAGGTATTTAGCCCCTTCCTGAGCTGCCATTCGGCCCGCAACCTCACTCATCGGAACCAAAAGCGGAAGCGAGCGATCAGCTTTCTCCACGGTTTCATAAGCAATGGCAATACATTTTGATTTCATGACTGCTTCGGTCAATTCCTGGCTTGCTGCAAAGTGAAAATAGGTGAAGATAATTTGCCCCTCTTTCATTAGCGGATACTCCACTTCGATAGGCTCTTTTACCTTCATGATCATATCTGCTTTTGACCAAACTTCTTTTACGTCGTCAATAATAGTGGCTCCGCGTTCAATATACATCTCATCAGTAAATCCGCTTCCCACTCCTGCACCCTTCTCAACGAGTACTTCGTGACCGTTTCTTTTAAGCTGAAGAACACCGCCCGGTTGTATGGACACGCGACTTTCGTGCGTTTTTATCTCTTTTGGAACTCCAATAATCATTTTATAATCGGTTAATTTGTTATGGTAGATTAAGCGGGTGAAAGGTAGCAAACTTTAATCAAAAGTTTGGATAAACTTCTGTAAAAGAGCTTAAAGAATACGCTGTATCAGCGTATTCTGATGAAATGAGAATTGTGTTTAACCGATCAGGAATTTTTTGGCAGATTACTTTTTTTTCACTTCAACAGCTTTTTTCAGGCCTTTATCGGTGAGTGATATATGCCCGTAAAGCAAGGGGCCTCCAATAGATTTGAGCTCTATCAGCTTATTATCTGCAAGATATTCTAAATAGCCGCGCATTTCATTCCGTTCATAGTTCAGAGATTTATTTACCTGTTCTACAGAGACGGTCTCACCAGATTTCTCTTTACTCAGACTGGATGCGGCAATCAAAAGTTGCTCGCATTTTTTGTTGAAATCATTACCAATAATCATTTTAAGCCGGTTAGTTCACGCCTATAATCAGTATTTCAGCTTACTAAATCGTTAACCTTAGGTTAAGTTATTGTTAACCCTCTTGAAGCCGGGCGCACAATTCACTCGCATTTCGTGTGGTTTAAATTGAAGTGAGCAGCAGTTAAACAGAAGCCATGGGTGTTTTACACTCTTTTGATCTCTGCTTCGTTACTTGAAACCTAAAAGCTTATGTGCTGCCAGCAGGAATTTTTTTTGATTGAGAATAACAAACAGCGTAACATTCTGCCTGAGTGTGCAGCACGATATTAACTTAGTTGTTAAACAATCCGGAAATGATCTCAAAAGAGATATTAAAAAAAATCAGGAAGCTTGAAATCCGTACCAAAGGATTGGTGAACAATATCTTTGGCGGTGAATACCAGTCTGCCTTTAAAGGACAGGGAATGGAGTTCTCTGAAGTGAGGGCCTACACCTACGGGGATGATATCCGTCAGATCGACTGGAATGTAACGGCCCGTAATGGCGAACCCTACATCAAAATATTTGAGGAAGAGCGCGAGCAGACACTCATGCTCTGTGTTGATATCTCACCCAGTGGTTTCTTCGGCAGCAGGTCTCAAACCAAAATGGAGCTATCCATCGAGGTGTGTGCCGTGCTCGCTTTCAGCGCTATTAAAAATAACGATAAGGTAGGGCTGGTTCTTTTCAGTGATAAAATTGAAAAGGTGGTGCCGCCTAAAAAAGGCCGCACCCATGTATTACGCCTTATTCGTGAACTTTATACGGCTGAGCCTTCAGGAACCAGAACGTCAATCGGAAATGCCCTCTCCTATGTGAACCGTCTTCTGAACCGCCGTTCTATTATTGTACTGGCTTCCGATTTTGAAGACCGTGACTTTGAAAAGCCTCATAAAATAACTTCCCGCAAGCACGACCTGGTAAATGTAATGGTGCACGACCGAATTGAAGAAGAGCTGCCTGATGTTGGAATTATTACGTTAACGGATGCGGAGACCGGAGAGCAGCAGCTCGTAGATACATCCAGTAAAAGGGTGCGTGCCGAGTACAAGAGGAAAGTTTTGAAAAATCAGGTTGAGCTTAAGAATTACTTCCTGAAAAACAAGATGGACTCAGTTGATCTCTACACCAATGAGTCGTATATAAAACCATTAATTAATTTCTTTCAGAAAAGAACGGGCCGTTATTAGGGGAAAGTGAGATCGAGATAAACCTCACTTATCAGAATTGAGGAAATAACCGACGCTTAATTATACGCCAGATTGTCTTCTTCCAATCGCAGCAGCTCAAGCCTTCGATCCATCTCTTCTACAAGTTCCATAAGATCCGGAAGGTATTTATCGTCGAGAGACTCAGAGGCCGGCAGGTCTACGGTTACAGAGTTGACCGGGCGATCATTTACATACAGCCTGTAGCACAAATGAGGGCCTGTCGCAAGTCCGGTTTGACCTACATAACCGATTACCTGTCCCTGTTCCACTCTAACCCCCGGCCGAATTCCCGGAGCAAACCCATTTAAATGCAGATAAGCTGTCTTGTAGGTACTGTTGTGGCGAATTTGAACAATATTTCCATTTCCTCCGCGTCTTGCGGCTTCGGTAACCACGCCATCACCAACTGCAATAACCGGTGTACCGGTCGGTGCAGCATAATCTGTTCCGTAGTGGGGCCGGTTCTGCTGAAGGATCGGGTGAAATCGATTTCTGGAGAATCCTGAACTTACGCGCTGGTTATACCGAAATGGCGCTTTAAGAAGTTCTTTTTGAAGGCTGTTTCCGTTCTCATCGAAGTATCCCCGGCGTTCACCGTTATCGAAAAAATAGGCCCTATAGGTTCTGTTCCTGTGCTGAAATTCAGCCGCCTTGATATCTCCGATTCCAATATATTCACCATCTGCATACAGATTCTCATATACCGCTTTAAAGTGGTCTCCTCTGCGTAGAGCAAAAAAGTCAACTTCCCATCCAAATATATCAGCCAGTTCCACACCAAGCCTTTGCGAAGCGCCTTCTGACTGAACCGCATCATAAAGTGACGTTGAAATGGTGCTTGCTGTTTGTGCCTGACGATGCTCAACCGCTACCCTGCCACTTTCATGGGTTACCACATTATCGCTGTCCCACTTTATCGTTACATATTGAGTAAGAGATTGTCTCCACACAAAAGCAAATGCATCGTCACCGCTCTTATAAACCCTGTATCGTTGCCCGGGAATAAAACGGTTTAAGTTTACAGCTCCCCTGGTCTGTTGCTGAATGGCATAAATAGTTTGAGGAGATACATTGTGGCGTCTTAGAATGATATACAGGCTTTCATCTCTCCTAATCCTGTCATCTACCACATGTATGCCATCTATCACAAAACCGTAGTTGTCCCTCGGGGGGTGTGGTGGTATCTCTACAAGATTATGAATAGAAATGATTGCTTCATCAGTTTCTTCCGTTTCCGGCT
>SKRK01000168.1 GCA_007118525.1 Balneolaceae bacterium | reverse complement strand
AAAAGCGGTATCCTCCACAGTCATTCCTCCAAAAAAACGGCATTCAAATACTTTAGCCTGACGTTCACTGCTTTTTTCAAGCCGGGTCAGCGCCTCATCCATTTCCAAAAGCTCTTCGGCTGCTTTGTCATCTGCAACCAGTTCAAATTCATCGGTACTAATGTGATCAGCTTCACCTCCCCGCTTTTGTGCAGATCGTTTTTCAGCATAATTGATCAATATTTGACGCATCGCTTTAGATGCGAGTGAGAGGAAGTGCCTTCGATTTTCTATATGATCGGGCTGATTTCGCCAGAGTTTTATATAGGTTTCATGGATCAGGGCGGTGGTGTCGAGTGTTGCAAGGCCATTCCAGCGATTACGCTGGCTTCTGGCTACGGTATACAACTCTTCATAGATCAATTCAAAGAGTTGATTGAGGGCAGCTCTGTTACCCGAAGAAAACTCACGTATCAGTTTAGTGGGTGTGTGCATAAAGCGATTAATGAGTTTTATCATCACCGGCAAAATCGGCAATTATAAGGCTATATAACACAATAAAATTATAAACAAAAGTGTGCACAAAAAAAATGATCCCTGTCCTGCATTTTTTCTGTAATCAAGTATAAGCACTGTGTTAATCTGTATTCCCAAACAGAGTGTCTTGTTTATGATCTATTTGAAAATTAAATACGGCAAATCTGATGAGATATCTATCAATTGTGGTTGGAATTTTACTTTTCACCATCCTTGGGCTTACCACTTACCTTAAATTCCTTCTGCCCAATGCGGGGCCGCCACCCGACATTACGGTTGAGCTTACCGATGAGCGAATTGAACACGGCCGTTACCTGGCCAACCACGTGATGCTCTGCATGGATTGCCACGCTGTTCGCGATTTCAGTTTGTTCGGCGGACCGCCCAATCCGGAGAGCCATGGTTCAGGAGGGGAGTATTTTGGTCGTGAAATGGGTCTGCCCGGCGAATTTGTAACACCAAACCTGACGCCGGCCGCGCTGGGCGACTGGACAGACGGTGAAATATTCAGGGCAATTGTTTCCGGAGTATCAAGGGATGGCACCGCCCTGTTTCCGCTGATGCCCTATCCACACTATTCCCAACTTGATGAGGAAGATATCTATGCAGTAATAGCATACCTGAGAACCCTGGATCCTGTTGAGACCACTCATCCCGCCAGAGAGCTTGACTTCCCGGTCAGTTTACTTATCAACACCATGCCGGTAAAACCACAAATGCAATCCAGGCCGGGTTATGATGACCCGGTGAGCTACGGGCGCTATCTGATTACTGCGGCGGCCTGTACCGACTGCCATACAAGGATGGAGCGCGGACAGTATGTAGGTACTCCATATGGAGGAGGCAATGAATATATAATGCCGGATGGAAGCGTGGTGCGAGCAGCTAACATTACCCCGCATGAAACAGGCATTGGCAACTGGAGCAGAGAGCAGTTCATTGCCCGATTTAAAGCATTTTCAAAAGAAACATATACACCCCGCAGGGTTGAACCGGGCCAATTTCAAACCATAATGCCCTGGCCGATGTATGCAGAGATGGATGAAGAGGACCTGGGGGCTATCTATGAATATCTTCAAACCATTACGCCGGCCGATAACAGAGTGGTGCTTTTCAGTCCGGCAAACCCTGAGTGAATCAACATTAAGGATTTAAGTACTAAACAATAAATCAGTAATAATAACTAATAAAATATGAGTTGAGTTATTTGTTCTTTGCATCACAAATATCTTATCTTACACATTGAAATGTGTAATTAAATGTGTAGATATGGCCACAAATCTTGATGTCGAAGACTCACTGATTGAGCGTGCAAAAAAAGCAGGAAAGCATAAAACGAAAAAGGAGACGGTTACCCGTGCACTTACCGAGTATATTGAGCGCCGTGAACAGAAAAAAATCAAAGATTTATTTGGTGAGGTAGAGTATGAAGAAGATTACTCATATAAAGATTCCAGGCATCGTAAATGAAAGTATTGGTAGACACTTCTGTCTGGTCGGTTGCATTGCGGCACTCCATTCCTGTAATTGAAGCAGACAAAATTAAGGAGCAACTGTCCGAATTGATTGAAGATGTGCGGGTAGCTATGATCGGCCCGGTTCGGCAGGAACTTCTTTCCGGCATCAAGTCAAAATCTCAGTTTAATTTATTAAAGAAAAGGCTGGAGCCGTTCACAGATACACCTCTCGAAAGTGATGACTTTATCCTGGCTGCTGAATTTTTCAACCGTTGCAGGTCAAAAGGAGTTCAGGGATCGCACATCGATTTTTTGATCTGTGCCGTTTCATCAAGACGAAAATACCCTTTATTCACAACGGATAAGGATTTTTTACTGTACAAAAAGCATCTCGATTTTCCGTTGTATGGTGGATGAATTATGAAGCTGTATGTAGCGGCGAAGGAATCCACCAGGTCACCTAAATATTCAGAAGAATTTAACTAAAGACAGATATAATCCTTTACTCAGAACAGGTATTATGCGGTAAGATATTGTTGCACAGAATATTGATCGAAATTGCCATAATTAAAGAATAGAAATTGAATAATGAAGTATCAAATATTGTCATCCATGTTTTCGGCGTTGATCTTGAGAGTAGTAATGGGAGTTATCTTTGTATCACACGGTGCTGCCCGCATATACTATGGTTCAGTCTCTGAATTTGGGAGCTTTCTCGATGGTAAGGGATTTATGATTGGCTTTTTCCTCGCCTGGCTGATAACGATAGGAGAGGTGGTTTTCGGAACACTGCTGGCGGCCGGCTATAAGGTGAAATATAGCGTGATTTTTCATGCTGTTGTGATTTTAGGAGGGCTGGTGCTAATACATATCCCAAATGGGTGGTTTGTAGTTGGGCACGGCAGCGGGGGAGTGGAGTACAGCCTGCTGATTTTGGCTGTGTTGCTTTTTCTTTACAGCAAAGGGAAAAATTGATAATAGGCCAATCAGTTTTTTGAACTATCGATACCCATCTCTATTTAAGGTGTGAAGAAGGGCGATATAGGTTTTCATGGCGATTGTTTAATTGTTTTGCGTCTAATAACATTTTTTAAAACAGCCAAGAGCGCAAAGAAATGCAAAGTGTGTTAAGATTATTCAATGGTTGCGAGATGTTCTTCCAGTCGGTCCCAGGTTTCGGTAAAGCCTTCGATCATTCCCATCTCAACCAGTTTGTCCACTTCTTCTTTTGAACCGACTTTTGAAATGACTGTTACTTTTGTTTGTTCACCGATGGACTCGAAGATATTAACGATATCAAATGATGGCATTTTAGTATTTATGTTGCCGTCTTTATCGGAAAAATTGTCGTAATAGATGATTTTCTCAGGCTCAGAAATCTCTTTGTATTTGGCAAGTCCCCACGATTCATCACCATCATTTGGGCCTTTCATACAGTAATGCCAGGTTCCACCCGGGCGGAAATCCATTTTGCAGTAGTTGAGCGGCCAGGTGCGCGGGCCCCACCAGTTCATCAGGTGTTCGCAGGTAGTGTAGGTTTCAAAAACCAGTTCACGAGGGGCTTTAAAAGTACGAGTAAAGATGATTTCGTTGTCGTTAGTTTCTACGGTTTGATTTTTCTCTTTTCCCATCGGTTTATTGTATTGATTAAAGTTGACTCAGATAGTTGTGCAGCCGGTCCCAGATCTCGGTTAGTCCTTCGATAGCCCCCATTTGCAGCATTAAATCGAGGTCTTTTTCTGTTGGATATTCCCAGCGGTTCACAACGGTTGTTTTTCCGTTCTCTTCGGTGAACTCAAGTGTAATAAGGCTGGAGGGAAATTCTTTGCTGATCTTACCCTCTTCATCCAGAAAATGATCTTTGTAGACGATTTCTTCCGGTCTGCTGATCTTCTCGTAAATTGCCACGCCGCACGCCTCCTCATCCGGCATTTTAAAGCAGTAGGTCCAGCGTCCGCCCTCACGGAAATCCATCACACATTTGGACAGAGGCCACTGATCACCGCCATACCAGTTCATCAGATGTTTACAGTTTGAATGTACCTCAAAAACCAGGTCCCTGGGTGCGTCAAACGTGCGTTTAACGATCATTATATTTCCCTTCTTTTCAGAGGTTAGTTTATTCATCGTTATTCTCTTGTTTAGCTTGAAGTTGTTTCAGATAGTCTTCCAACCGGTCAAAGCTTGCCTCCCAGAACTTTCGGTATTCACTGATCCATTCATCGATATCCTTCAACGGTTCGGGATGAAGCCGGCAGGGGCGGTATTGTGCTTCCCGGCTCCGTTCTATAAGATTAGCTTTTTCCAGCACCTTCAGGTGTTTTGTGATGGCCGGCATGGTCATATCAAACGGCTCTGCCAGGTCTGATACAGTTTT
>SKRK01000118.1 GCA_007118525.1 Balneolaceae bacterium | reverse complement strand
GCCATTGCAAGACCGGCTCCGTTTACCATACAGCCCACATTGCCGTCAAGCTTGATATAGTTCAGATCGAATTTCGAGGCTTCAAGCTCGATTGGATTCTCTTCTGATTCATCACGCAGTTCGAGCAGATCTTTTTGGCGATACAGTGAATTTCCGTCGAAGGTTACCTTCGCATCGAGGGCCATAACGTCACCATCGGTGGTAAGAACGAGCGGATTTATCTCGACCATATCGGCATCTTTCTCTACATAGAAGTTGTAGAGTGCCGTGATGAATTTGACGGCTTTTTTAAAGGCATCCCCTTCAAAACCCAGTGCAAAAGCGAGTCTTCGTGCCTGGTTTGGAGCTAGATCCATTCCCGGTTCAACCCACTCTTTTACAATTTTTTCGGGAGTCTCTTCGGCCACGGTTTCAATTTCAACACCGCCCTCTGTAGAGACCATAATCACATTTTGGCTATTTACACGATCGAGCAGTATACCGAGGTAAAACTCTTTTTCGATATCCACACCATCGGTAACATAGATGGTTTTCACAAGCTGACCTTCATCTCCGGTTTGAATAGTTACCAGAGTGTCGCCCAGTAAGGATTCAGCGGCTTCTCTCACTTCTTCGATCGACCGGCACAGAATTACTCCTTTGGAATTGCTTTTTTTGGTTCGTCCTTTACCGCGTCCACCGGCATGAATCTGAGCTTTAACAACAAAAAGATCGGTTCCATTAGCCTTCATTTTTTCAGCAGCTTTAACTGCTTCATCTGCAGATTGTGTGGCAACACCGGCGGGAACAGCAACGCCATATTTTTCAAATAACTCTTTCGCTTGATACTCGTGAATTTTCATGATTTTGTAAGGTTAATCAGTCGACTTTTCAATTATGGTTTTTCTGGCCCAATAATACCCAAATCGGCAGGTAAATAAAAGCGATCAGGATTTTTCGTTGTAAGGGATTTCAAATTTCGGGCTCATACAATAAAGGATTAAAAATAAATCAACAGATCAATGAGAAGATTAAACCGAAAAACCAAAGAACTGTTTTATGTTGAATTGAGATTAGCGGGTAAAGTACCTCTGCTGGTACAGCCTCTAATCAGGGAGAAAATGATAAGCGGCCTGAGGTGGAGCTGCGAAAAACGTGGGCTCAGAATATACGAGTATTCCATCTTGCCCGATAAAATCATCATGATTGCCGCCACAGCATGGGGTTCATTAACGGATGTACTTGAAGCATATAAAGGATTTACATCCAAAGCCGTAATGCTGATTTTGCGAAATGGAAAACCGGGCCTGGAAACGGCATGGATGGTATCTGTTTTCCAGGAATATGGCCCAAAAGAAAAATCGGAGGGAATTCATATTTGGGAGGAGGAGCTGTTTATACAGTCCCTGTATCAGCAAGATGATATTGACAAAAGCGCACTTGATATTCAGAAGCGGGCGGTTAAAATGGGGCTGGTAGCAAAACCGGAGCACTATGTGCATTGCAGCGCCAATCCCCAAAATCCCCTCGACGGTTGGATCGTAGAGGCTACGGACCCGTGGAGCTGAAGTGGCAGAGCCCAATAAACGTTAACTTAATATTTCAATAGTGCATTTGGGCTTTCTGAAGTCTGAGGCTGTCCAAAAAGATGCATTTGATTTTTGGACAGCCTCAGCCTCTTTTTCGAAATTGTAGAACCAAAAACAGGTTCTGGGATTATCTCAAATTCTTATATCAAACTCAGGCTTCCAACAACGGTTTCAAGCTTTTTAAGATGCCTGTGCTAACCTTATTCCATATATCAACTCCCTCAAAATAGAACTTTTGATTCACTTCCAGTTCAATCCCGGAATAGAGTTCCGGCTCAAATTCATTGCGCAGATAGGTCGTAAATCCATCGTCGGTGCCCTTGTAAGGCTGATTCATTTTCACGCGTAAATCGGGCAAATTGTCCATAATGTTTTTCTTCAATAGCCGGCTAAACTCTTTCTCCTGTCTTCTGGATGGATCGTACAGCACTCCAATCTCAAAATCCCTCAGCTTACCATGCAGCATTGGAGTGAAGGTGTGAATACTTAGATGAAGTACACTTTTTCCCATCTGGTTTAGAGTTCTGATTCTATCATCAACCCTGTTCCTGTAGGGCAGGTAGAAAGTATTCATCAGGTTCTCTTTTTCCGCATTTGGCAGTGAATTTGTGAATTCGGAAAAGAGCTGACTATGTTCCGGAGACCGATTAGGTTCAATAAGCAGCCTTGTAAATGAGCAGCAGAAGAGAGGGGCATTCAGGGAATCAGAGAGTTTTTTTGCCATTTCAGCCGATCCCGGGTCCCAACCCCGGTGTGATTCCAACACTTCGCCTGCATCCATAAAGAGATGTTGATATTGATCGGGAACATGATTGCAGGCATGTTCACACGATATAATAAGATTATGGCGTGAATTGGGTTCCATTTCTCAAACAGTCAGAAAGCCGGTTATAGGTTGCGTATAGTTCACGTTTATTAAAGGTGTTTGGCAGAGAGTTTAAAATACGCCTTGCCAGGGGACCCTCTTCGAAAATCAAATCCAGATATGACTGCGACTCTGCTGAAAAGTCATATTCACTCTTTAACTGTTCATAAACAGATCGGCATAACTCACCAGCTGTTATCGACTCTTTGTTCATTCCGAATAGAGAGATGTACTCTCTGTTACTTATTTCAGCTTTTTCTCCATCTTTTACAACATCCATCAGGATTTTATAGAGATCGTCTTCGTGCCAGCTCTTTTGGTCTTCAAGCGTACACCAGGTTTCAGCGGCTAACGTTTTGGCAAGATTTACAATCCACTCCAGAATGGCAATATCTGCGGCGGGATGTTCCTGAATATCAATTACCCGAACCTCAATGGCGCTCCGGTCCCAGCGCGACATCGCTCCCCTTGAGTTGAGCCACTCATCCTGTAAAATTCCATCCGGGTCGAATGGCTTGATGTCGCGATACATTTTCTCGAAGATCTGCTCCTGGTAACCGGCTTTTGAGAAAACAGCTTCCGGTACAATTTTACCCGTTATGGATGGAATTCGGGTGGAGTTTACCCGGTACTTTTCCATTCTGAAGTCGAGGAATGGTTTTTTCTCACCATCAGCAATCGGTGAACTTGCCGCCATTGCCGGAATGAGCGGCAGTATGATTCGAAGCACAGCGTGCAGTTTTTCAAACTCCAAATCACCTTGAAAGGGCAAATTCAGGTGGGTGCTTTGCAAATTAGCCCAGCCATGTCCGCGACAGTCAAAAATTCGGTTGTATGCTTCATAGATGGGGTTGTACTCGTGCGGCCAAAGCCTGATTTCGCTGTAGGGATCCATCCATGGATGAATGGCGCCCGGCATAAGCCTCCCGTTAAACTCCTTCAATACCTCTTCAATACTCTTGACCTGCTCATGGAAAGCAGCACCCAAGCCGGTCATTGAGATGGCAGGGCCGTCGGTTTTAATTTCGATTACATGAAGAACCAGTTCGTTGCTCCATGCGGTTCCGTTTTGTGAAATCTCATTCACAACTTTTCCGGCTACCTTTTCCAGCACCCGGTCGGTTATGGGCAGAACATTAAGAGTATCACAATCCACAATTATATACTCCATCTCCACGCCAAACCCTTCAAATAGATGCAAAGGCCTTTTGTTGTTGATGGATACCGTCATCTTGAGCTCCTCTCCTTTTTACGCTCAATCCGGTGCAGGATCTCTTCGATAATGGTTTCATAAAGTTTTTCTTTGAGGTATTCATCTTCAATACCGGAATCGATGCTCGGATTGTCATTCACTTCAATCACATACACCTTGCCGTCGATCTCCTTGAGGTCTACGCCATAGAGACCGTTACCAATCAGCTTTGCAGCTTTCAGGGCATATTTTAAGATATTTTCAGGGATCTCTTCTACAGGTACCGTATCGGCATTGCCCTCATGAGTCTTTCCGTCGGCCGTTCTTTCATAGATCTGCCAGTGCTTTCGCGCCATATGATATCGGCAGCCGTAGAGAGGTTTGTCATCCAGAATGCCCACCCGCCAGTCGAACGTTGTGGGTATAAATTTTTGTGCGATAAGCAGGTCGGATTTCTCAAAAAGAAGGTCCGTTTCCCTCTCAAACTCTTCCTGATCATCCACTTTCATGACTCCCTGTGAGAATGAACTGTCGGGTTGTTTGAGAATGCAGGGATAACCCAGTTTTTCAGGCACGGAGTTGCGGTTGTCCCGGTTAAGAATCATAGTTTCGGGTGCCGGAATGTGGTGTTTTTTGAGCAATTCAGCCAGGTACACCTTATTGGTACATTTTAAAATAGACTCGGGATCGTCTATCACTACCAGCCCTTCGGCCGAAGCGCGTCTCGCCATTCGAT
>SKRK01000198.1 GCA_007118525.1 Balneolaceae bacterium | reverse complement strand
TCATATAACAGTTCCATGCCCGAAAGCAGTCGTTTGTAGTTTTCAACCAAGAGTTCGGCAACTTCTTTGGGATTGGTTAACGATGCAATATGAGGCGTTATGGTGATTTTTTCACGGCTCCAAAAAGGATGTGAATCGGGTAACGGTTCTTTGCAGAAGACATCCAATACAGCTCTCGAGATTAAGCCGGTGTCGAGCGCGTAAATCAGGTCTTCTTCCACAAGATGTTCTCCACGTGCCACATTGATAAGGAATGCGGGCTGCTTCATCATTTTGAAAAGTTTGAGATCCAGTATCTCCTTAGTCTGGTTGGTAAGGGGTAACATGCATACGAGAATATTGGTAGCGGAGATAAATTCATTCAGTTCGTCTTCTGAATATGATCTGACACCATCAATCTCTTTTTTACTCTTCGACCACCCGTTCACGTTGAACCCATTCATTTGGAGTCTTTCAGCCGTGTCTCTTCCCAACTCACCCAATCCCATTATGCCTGCGGTAAGATCGTTTTTGGAGAAGAACGGAACTGCTTTCCACTCACCTTGTTTTTGTTGCCGGTAATACTCTTCTGTCTTACGGAACAGATTTAAAACAGCCGTTAGCACATAATCACTCATTTGATCAGAAAGTGATGGTGCCACAAACCGGGTAATCCGGATCGAATCGGGAATTGATGAATCAGCAAGAAGATGGTCAACACCGGCGCCCAAGGAGGAGATTGCCTTGAGGTTGGGATATTGGCCAAACAGGTTTTTGGGCTGGTTCCAGGCTACGGCGAACTGAACGCGACGGGGATCCTGAACCTCCGGCCAGATCTCAACATCCATGTTTGAATCCTGTTCAAGAATGGCATCGCGAAATGGTTTCATATCACGATGTTGGGCAACTAGCAGCAGTGACATAGATCGAATTTATGATAAAGTTGGTTATGCTGACACCTGGATTCGATTAATAATATATCAATTAGGTGCTTGCAAAGACCCCTCCTTACACAGCAGGGCTTATCTTTTTAACGCGAAGCGCTCATTTTCTGAACGCGTAGCGATATGCAATAAACAGCAGTTATGAATCTAACTCAGGTCTGAAAATACATCAAATCACAGCGAATCATGAAACTTCTTACACTTTTTCTGTTATACATCTTTTTAATTCCGGTTGCCGTAGCTCAGAATGAACCGTTATCAGATCTGGATCTGTCAGAATTGAGGTGGCAGAACAGGGCGCTTGTTATTTTTGCCGGAGATATTGAGTCTTTCAAATATCAGCAACAGCTCCGGCTTATTGGAGATAGCATGGAAGGGATTAAAGACCGCGACCTTAAAGTGATTTCAATATTTGAAGATGGCAATTCTAATATGGATGGTGTAAATCTGAGTTCATCGTCTGTCAACTTGATAAGGAAACGTTTTGAAGCTAAAAAGAACATATTCCGATTTATACTAATCGGAAAAGATGGAGCCGTAAAGCTCGACTCACCCGAAACAGTATCAATGGAGGTACTCTTTGAGAGAATTGATCAAATGCCGATGCGGAAGCGGGAAATGAATCAGTAGCCTTGCCAGGCCTCTGGAAGTTAGAATATTATGATACGCTTATCACTGTTGTAAATAAGGTTTGTAAAATACAGCTTACACATATATTTTACATGTAATCTAATAAGAGAACGCATGATCACAGATACCTATCAGTTCAAAACGGAAGATCTCTCAGTAATTAATAAAATGGAGAGAACGAAAAAAGATTATCCTGCTCCTGTGAGAAATGGGTTGGGAAATTGCCTGAATTTAAATGATTACGTAGTAAGGCATCCTGAATCCACTTTCTTTACAAAAGTTGAAGGGAGTGATGACGAGCGTCTTGGAGTGCGCCAAGGAGATATTCTTGTCATTGACCGTTCTCTTGCACCCCGCCACAACTGCCTGGTCATTGCCAGGGTTGAAGCAGAGTATCGAGTGTGCCGCCTGCTTAAAGAACAGGATGGATGGGTGCTTGAACAAGGCAGCAGTAAGCAGGTACCCATTAAATTCGGAGAGAATTTTCATTCGCCGGTTTGGGGTTGCATAACCCATGTTATTCATGCCTTATAGGGGGGAGCTGAAGGATTAGGCTGATTTGATTTGAGCTGAAAGTTTGAGATCTGCTTAAATCATCAAAGTTTTTACATTTTTGATGATTAGATTCATAGTTTAAATGATGAATTCTATAACTCAAAAATGATGCGATGAAATACTTTCTGAATGGCGTAATGAGACAGTTATCTGCTATAGTCCTCATTGTAACGACGGTGACCTTATTTCCGGGAATCACTCAGGCTCAAGGTCAATTTACATTTGAGGATGTAATGAAGTTTGAGGACATCAAGACTCCCGCTATCTCTGCAAATGGTGAATGGGTAGCCTTTGGAGTGTGGCCCGAGATTGGGGATGGGGAAGTCACGATAAAGGATGTGAACGGCCGTCAGCAGTTCACAATAGAAAGGGGTGAAAGGCCTCAGCTTTCAAAAAACGGCAGGTGGGCAGGGGCTCTCGTTCAGCCGCCCTACATTGAGGCTCACAATGCCGGCCGGGATGCTCCAAGACCGGGTCTCACACTGCTTAACACCTCATCCGGTGAAACAGAAGATTTGCAAAGAGTACAAAGCTTCTCCTTTTCAAATGATGGGAACTGGGCTCTTGTACGACATCATCAGGATAAAGAGATTTCTGATTTAAAGCATGATAATCCTCACCTGGGCAGTCCTGTTACTCTTGTGAGGCTGGGAACTGACGAGAAGCACACTATCCCCTTTGTAAATGAAGCATCAATCGACAGCACATCAGGCTACTTAGTTTATGCCACCGTGGATACATCCGGCCACGGAAATGGCTTATATGTTGTCAATTTGAAAGAGGATCAGATAGAACAGGAAAAGATTTTGGGGACTGAGTACGCTTACTACACCAATTTAACCTGGGATCAGGAACGGTTGCGTATTGCCATGACGGCAACCCGGCTCGATACATCAAAGAAATACCGTCCATTTGACGCATCTATTATGGCATGGGATCTGGATGGAGGTGAACCTGAAATTTTGATCTCGCCGGATGATGTTCAGGAGGGGTATCGCCTGCGGGCCAGAAATAACCTGACCTGGAGCCGCGACGGTGAACGACTCTTTTTTGGAGTGAAAAGTGCCGATATGGTGGCACTCGATGAGCGCAATGAAGAGCCGGATTCACTGACCGCAGAGAACCTATACAGTATCGATCGCATTCTGAGTGACATTGAAGGCAAGGTTTGGCATTGGGATGATCCCCAGATAAAAACCCACGAAAAACAGACGTGGAACAGCCGAAAGAATCATCTCTTTACAGCCGTATATCATGTTGGCGATAAAAAAGCCGTGCAGCTGGCAACGAAAGAGATACCGGACGTACGCCCGGTTCACCATTCCGGAAAAGCGATGGGGTGGACTGACCTTCCCTATCAAAAACTACGAACATGGGATGGTACCTATCGGGATCACTATTTGATTGATCTTGAAACCGGTGAAGCAGAGCGGTTTTTGGAGATGCAAAGATTTGGCGCATCTCTTTCGCCTAACGGGAAATTTGCTGCCTGGTTCGATGGTGATGACTGGCATCTGAAGAATGTCGATACCGGTCTCTCAAGGAACCTTACCGCAGATATTCCAACTCCGTTTTATGATGAAGACAACGACCGTCCGCAGCCATCCGGATCTTATGGTATTGCCGGCTGGACCGATAGTGATGAGTCGGTTCTGATCTACGATAAATATGATATATGGCAGTTCAACACCCGGAGCGGTCATCCAAATAATATCACGGCAGGACAGGGCAGGGATGAGCAGCGAATATTCCGGATAAGGGATCTCAATCCTGAAAATGAGACCTTCGCAAGAAATGAGCGATTGCTGCTGACGATGTATCACGATTGGTATAAAAACTATGGCTTTTACGAAGCCCGTCTTGGCCGCGCCGGGGTAAACCGGATTTTGGAGGATGACAAGAAATATAATGTAGTGGCTCTTGCCGAGCATGACGATGCGATACTTTTTAAGCAGGAAACCTACCGCGAGTATCCGAATTTGTGGGTGGCATCCGATCAAAGGTTTCGGAATCCACAACAGGTCTCCAATCTACATGAGGACCTGACAGAGAGATTTGCCTGGGGGCATGCCGAATTGGTAGACTGGTACAACATGGATGGTAAGGTTGTGCAGGGAATACTGATCTATCCCGGAAATTATGAACCCGGAAAACAGTATCCTGTTTTTATCTACTACTATGAGAGGTTTTCACAAAGGCTTTACGATTTCAATACGCCGGTTACAAATCACAGGCCGAATATTGCACAGTACACCAGCGACGGTTATGC
>SKRK01000179.1 GCA_007118525.1 Balneolaceae bacterium | reverse complement strand
TTATTGGCCAGGGCAGGACCGATGCCGGGGTTCACGCACTGGCCCAGACGGCACATGTTGACCTGCCGGAGACGTATACCCGCAAACGCATTCTGCACGCGATGAAAGGATTGCTGCCAAACGACATTGCCCTGAAAGCAATTGAAAAAACATCTCCGGATTTCCATGCGCGCTTTCACGCACTATCGAGAAGTTACCAATACAGAGTATCAGTTAGGAAAACACCCCTGCAGCGACACATAACGTGGACCCTGCCGGGATCTATGGATACCGACCTGTTGCATCAATGTGCAGAGTTGATTTTGGGTGAACATGATTTTATCAATTTTTGCATTCCACCGGATCAAGAGATGATGACTACTGTGTGCATTATTCAGGAAAGCAGTTGGGAAATTTCGAACGGGGGATTGATCTATACCATTGAAGGAAACCGATTTTTACGGCACCTGGTACGGCGGCTGGTTGGTACCATGACGAATATTGCCATAGGCAGACAGCAGTTCTCTGAGTTTGAGCTTCTTTTGAAAGGAGATGAGCGTATCCAAAAAGGACATTCGGCCCCGGCTCATGGATTGGTACTGACCCGGGTGCGATATGCGTGAAGTTTTTGAATGCCGGGTGTTGAATGTTGAAAATGAAATTTCATTTTGATAGAATTGGAGATTGATGTATGATTGTGTGGGGAAATTTTAAAAACACATTCTCTATTATTTATGGCTGAAATGCGACGTGACGTTTTGATATCCGGTAAAACCTCTTTTAAAATTGAAGTACCCTATAAATTGATTGAGACCGGCATCAAAGAGAAGAAGAAGCCACTTATTATCTATTTTCACGGATTTGGTGAAAACATTAAAACCTTTCAGAAAACGTGCGAAGGTTGTCTGGATATCGAAGCGTATCATCTTTTTATACAGGGTCCTTATCCAATTTATGACAAATCACGCAAAAAAAATGTTTCCGACTGGGGAAGAGCGTGGTATCTGTATGACGGAAATCGTGGGCAGTTTATAAAATCTTTGGAACTTGCTTCAGAATTTATCCAGGAAATTATCGACAAATTATTGGAAGTTATACATGCAAACCGGATTTGTGTAATTGGCTACTCAATGGGAGGATATCTTGCAGGTTATTTTGCTCTTACCCGTTGGAAACATGTAAATGAGTGCATTGTTATTGGGGCAAGGATTAAGACTGAAGTGCTTCAGGACAATTGGGAAAATGTTAAACACATTAAGTTTCTTGCCTTGCATGGAGAAAATGATGAAAGTGTAAGATATGAACCGCAACAGAAAGAGATAAGGCTTCTGAATGAAAAAGGTTTGTATGCAAAGTTGGAATTATTAGATGAAAATCATTCTTTTAATAAGCCGTATATTGAAAAAATAAAAAGTTGGATGAAAGAGATTGATTATTGAAGATATTTTCTTACAATGAATAGTTATTATTGCAGGATTTAGCATGTTTTTTGCTAAATTTTGCCGGTAAATTGAGAAGAATTCTGATAACTAATAATATTAGTGGGTTTTATCGATTTTTTTTTCCAATTTAGGCTACTCCAAACAAAAAAAGTGAATCTGAAAATTTTATCATGGCCACATCTGCAGACCATAAAAACGGAATGAACATACTGGTTATAGAAGATGATCCTACTGTTCGCACACTTGTCAAAGCTGTACTCGAACACAGAGGTAACACAGTTTCTGTAGCTGATACTGCAACCGAAGGGCAGAGACTTGCACTCGAGAACAAATTTAATATGATTATTCTCGATCTGCGGCTTCCCGACGGAAACGGTTATGATGTTTGTGAAAAAATTCGGGAAGAGGGAGTTGCCACACCGGTACTGGTGCTTTCTGCAGAACATGAAACCGATGTTAAGATTAAAATTCTGAACGTTGGTGCAGATGATTACCTGACAAAGCCATTTAACAGTGAAGAGCTTATGGCTCGCCTCGATGCGATAGCGCGGCGTTCCGTACCCAAAGGTGTGGAGAAGGAGCTGATTTGCGGCGAGTTAAAAGTAGATCTTCTATCCCGGAAAATGATCATCAATGAGAATGAAGTAGATCTTACCAATAACGAGTTTAATCTGCTCGTATACTTCATCAAGAATAAAGGCAAGGTGATCTCCCAGGAAGAGCTGGCCAAGAATGTGTGGAATATTCATTTCGATACCCAAACCAACTATATCAACGTCTACATCAGCTACCTCCGCAAGAAAATGAGAGAGCACACCGAATTCGACTACATTGAAACGGTTCGAAAGAAAGGATTTATTTTTCAGTGTGAGTGAGTGCTTCCGGAAATATTAGATGCTTATTAGCTAATTAAACCCAGAGTTCACCAGTATTTTTTTTTGATGGGAGACGGGGTGAAAGGGTGAAGGAGAGAGTGGGTGAAGAGTAAAGCTTTGTCAAGATTTCTTTAGAGGCTACAAATACTCTATCATCACGAAATTAAAACTAAGAATTGAACGGTTGCCAATTGTTTAATCAGAAGTTTTAAACCCAAACCCATGCAAAACTTCTGACCGGTTTTCCTGAGGCTTGGTATCAGGTCTTAATCCATCGACATTGGATTGTTTTCAGCAATGTCTCTATACATCTTGTACTCTTCGGGAGTGATGTCTGCAAAGAGGAAATTTAGAGGATCTACCGAATTTCCATTAATCCGGATTTCATAGTGTAAATGGGGCCCCTGGCTTACGCCGGTATTTCCGCTATAGGCAACCATCTGGCCTCTGTCTACTCTGGTCCCTGTTCGGATACCGTCGGCAAAACCGGAAAGATGAGCATATCTTGTGATGTAGCCGTAACCGTGATCAATTTCAAGCAGATTTCCATAGGTACCCCTTCGCCCGGCGTATTTTACTACACCATCACCGGTCGCAAACACTTCTGTACCTATATCCGCCCTGAAATCGAGTCCCTCATGCATTCGCTGGTATTTAAAAACAGGGTGTACCCTCATACCATAACCGCTTAAAAGAATACCCGCAACCGGCCGGATAGCAGGCATATGGCTAAGGCGTTCCTGATTTTCGTTGTAGTAGGTCTTTATCTCATCAAAAGAGAGTTTTTGTATGCTGAGCCGGCGTTCAATATTGTCGAGTCTTGAAGCGGTCCATCGCAGAATCTCAGAGGTCTCCTCGCTGTAAAAATCGAATTCAGAGTAGATATCCGCACCCCCGATACCGGCCATTCGCTCTTCATAGGATATGGGTTCGAGGCCCAGTACCGAACGGTACATCTCATTATCAAGCTCAGAGATGGTATGCAATCTGCTTTCGAGATCGATAATGGAGACTTTCGTGGTTTCAAGCTGATCGAGAAGTGTACGGTTTTCAGCTTTAAGTGCAATTTCGGATGGTGTACCAATATTATATGAGAGCAGTGTGATGCCCAGGCTTGCCAGCACTATACCATTTATTAGCCAAAAAGAGAGCGTATGTAACAGCCTTTTTTTGGTATAGTAAACAACGGGAACAAACTCACACTTATCGTGGTCGTAGTAAAAATGATTTTTATCAGCCATATCTTGTAGATGGTAGAATTTGAGCGACGTAAAAATACAATAGTGCTTCTACAAGTAAAAGATAGATTTGTTGGGCATTCGTTACTCAAAATCTCCTTCAAAATACTCAATCGCCCTTCTGGGCATCTCTGTGCGGGATTTTTTTTCAGAGATATGCTTCTTTACTTTCTTCTGAAAGGCTTCTGCGGCGTCATAACCGTAGTGTTTGAGCAAATAGTTCATCGCAATCACCTCGGCAATTACGGTAATATTTTTTCCGGGCGTAATTGGCAGATGAATAAGAGGGATTTTAGTATCCAGAATTTCAACCGTGTCATGATCGAGTCCGGTGCGGTTAATTTTCTCAGTATCTTCCCAAAGAGAGAGTTCCAATACAACTTCAAGGCGTTTTTGGTAACGAATAGACCGAATGCCAAACATTGACATGACATCAATTACGCCCAGCCCGCGTATTTCCATGAAATGCTTATTCATCTCTGTGGCCGATGTTAACAGCACATTGCTCTTCTTTGTAAGCATTACCACGTCGTCGGAAACAAGCCGGTGACCCCGTTCAACCAGGTCTAATGCAACCTCACTTTTTCCAAGACCGGATTTACCGGCAATCAAAATCCCGATTCCGTATACGTCAACCATAGTTCCGTGGAGCATGGTTTGAACGGCAAAATAGTCTTCCAGAAAATCTCTTAAAAGGTACATGAAACGCGTGGTTGCCATAGGTGTTTTAAATACCGGCACCTTTCGCTCTTCAGCCAGTTTAAGCAGATGCTTGGGAAGAGTGTTGCTATCTGTTAAAAATATAACCGGGATATTAAACGAAACCAGGGTATTAAAAGACTCTTTCTG
>SKRK01000119.1 GCA_007118525.1 Balneolaceae bacterium | reverse complement strand
TTCTTCCCCGGATTCACATCCGTAATAGAGCTCTTTTGAAATCGTGCTTTCACGCCGCTGTCGATCTCCAAAAGTACGGTCTCTTCATCGATGGTGTTAACCACACCGATCAGTCCGCCGCCGGTTACGACTTTATCTCCTTTTTTCATTTCAGATACTTTGTTTTGGATCTCTTTCTGGCGCTTGCTCTGCGGACGGATAATAAAAAAGTAGAATACAAAGAAGAGGGCACCCAGGAATAATAGATTGATAATGGCACCGCCGTCGCCGCCATCGGGAGAACCCATCAGGAAAAATGTGAATAAAATGGTCATTAGAAAGCTGTTTAGATTGTTTTAATTTCAGCTGATAAAGATAGCGTATTCTGCCTCGGAGAGCAATTTTGAAATGAAAGAGATGTCGCCGTTCAGGATGCAGGTCTTGCAGATAAGGCGCGCTGCAGGCCATCCCGGATCAGCTTTACCCGTGATCTTCGATCAGAAGGAGGGAGGGTGTATTTTTCCATCCAGTGCATATCAAGAACATATTTCAGCACGGCAAAATATTTTCCGCTCAGTGAAAACCGGCCGGCCGTAAAGATGGCGCGATCGGGGCCGTTCGATATAATGAGGGGGTTAATTGGGTAGGATCTGTATTTTTTCAGAGGTTTGCCATCGTGCAGGGCCTCAATATTTTGGCGCAGCAGAATTCCCTGTTTTACAGCGTGAACTCCAATTTGAGGGTGTCCGGCGTCGTCTACATCGGCGGTATCGCCTGCTGCAAATACGTTATTTGAACCGTGAACCAGAAGTGTGCGGTCTGTCAATATTCTGTTTGAGGATCCGTTGGAAAAGGGATGGCTGATGTTTACCGACTCGGGTTCATTCCCGGTGGCCAGAATTACGGCATCGAAGTTATCAGCGTCGGGTTGGCCGGAATAGGCGCCTGTTTGCACGTCGACGCCTCTTTTCTTGAGAGTCCCCGTCACAATTTCTGTTGACCGCAGGGGAAATCCTTCAAGCAGCCGGCTGTTTTTTTCAACGAGAGTGATCTGTGGCTGATAACCGCAGCCGGGATGCGACAGGTTCAGCGCAATTTCAGTTCCCGCTGCGCCGCCGCCGAGAATCAATAGATTATGGCACAAACCGGATTCAAACTTTTCCTTAAGCCGAAGAAGTCTCGACATCGGTTTTACCGGGTAGATATTCTCACTCTTCGCATCAGCTTTTGTTGCGGCGCCTACGTTTATCACCAGGTAGTCGTAGCCAAGTTCCTGTCCGGTTTCCGTTGTGATCAGCTGCTTTTGGCTGTCGACGGAGTCAACCCGGGCCCTGATAAACTCCACGCCGTATCGCTCACAGAGCTTTTTCAGATTGATGGCGGTTTCGTGCCATTCGTAGAAACCTCCCATATACTGCGGCAGCGCGCCCGAATAGACCAGGTACGGTTCGGCAGACACAAGCGTGACGGACAAATTCTTCTTTTTCCAGTGATGCCCCATCTTGATCAGCGGCAGCGATGCGTGACCCCCTCCTGCAAGGATCAGATTTTTATGGGGATAATCAGGCATTTCTATGAGTTTATATCCGCTTACTTATTGATTGATAAACCGGCAGGCAGGTAAATCGGACACAATGGAAAAACCAAAGCAAACACGGTATTTTCTGTGTCCTGTAAAGCCTGATTGCCGTGTATTGCTCCATATTGCTGTGGTTTCATCATTTTTCGCAGAACCAACAATCTTACGTCATTTTGGTTTGCCCTGTGCCATGCTTAGAAAGTAAAATACCTTACGCCTTCCTGTTTCATGTAAGCGGCTACTTCAGGAGGGGAGGCAGCGCCGACGCCATCGATAAGATCATCGGAGGAGTATTCTCTGTTGGGAAGGAAAATACCACAAACCTCCACAGTTACCCCGTGTTCAAGAAGTCCCGAAAGCAGTTGCTTTGGCGAGCGGTTTGCAGGTGCAAACTGAGGAGACTCAGAATCGCGGATTGCAAGTTCACCGGCGTCACTGCAGAGAAGCACACGGATATTTACGTCCTGATTCAGGGATTGAGTAGCCAAAACCATGGCCATCATCTGTGTCTCAGCATCTCCTGATGTAAGTACTATAAAGAGGTCGGAGGAATTTGCTTCGGATTGAATTGCAAAACCAAACGACATGGCAATAAATAAAATAAGTGTTTTCATTTGTCTCTGATTATAATGTGCTATTGTTTAAAAACAGGTACGAACTCTTTCATGGGCATATCGGAAGAGCTGTGGCTTCCGTCCTGTGATCTCTCGAGGGTCATTTCATACATTACCTTGTCACTCCGGTAATATCTTCTTTGATAGTAGAGCGGCTTATTGCCGATTGTAAATGTAGATCGTTCAATGGTTAGTAGAGGAGCGCCCACGTCAATGCCCAGCTCATCGGCAAGCGATTCATCAGCGATATCGGCCGAAAAACGATATGTACCTCGAATCACCTGAATGTCATACTCCTCTTCCAGGATTTTGTAGATGGTTGAGTTTTCCAGTTTTTCTTTCGAAAGGAGCTGCCCGTAGAGAATGGGGAGCCAGGTGCTGTCGAACGCTACGGGGTTGCCATCGGCAAGGCGCAGGCGGTCAATCTGCATCACCTTGTTGCCCTCTTCTATCTGAAGGGGTGCCAATAGCCATGAAGGCGCTTCAATGATTTTAAATTCGTGGACCTGAGATGAAGCGTTGAGTCCGGCTTTTGCCATATCTTCATTGAAATCGGTAAGGCGCACCAGGTTGTGGGGCGCACGGGTGTCGCTTACGAAAGAGCCCAGGCCCTGGCAGCGATAGATTACATCTTCGCTCTCAAGAGATTGAAGGGCCCTGCGAATGGTTACCCGGCTTACATCAAACTTTTTGGCCAGCTCATTTTCAGAGGGGAGCTTCTCGTCCGGTTCATATACACCCTCTTCAATCTGGCTTCGAAGCCATTGAGAGATCTGACTGTGTCGTGGTATTCCTTTTTTCAGCATTATATCTGTATTGTATCCGTTTTTGATCAAAATAGTAAAAAAATGAGACATCATCAATACTTGTTAATACATGTATTAATTATTAACTTTATTTATTACTCGCAGCATAAATCTTTCACGCCATGGCAAACCTGACAGCAGTTTCCGGAAAAGACGGAAGCAGTAAAGAATTTCACAACTTGTATTGACAAGTTACTACAAGTTTACTATCTTTAATGAAAACGAACAACAAAAATCACAAATCAACACTATGTTAGACTTTTTATATCAACCCTGGCCCTGGTATATAGCCGGCCCGATCATCGGCCTTACGGTGCCAATTCTGCTGTTACTTGGTGGTAAAATGTTTGGGGTTTCTGCAAATCTCCGACACGCTTGTGCAGCCTGCAACTTCGGTAATGTGGAGTTTTTTAATTACGACTGGAAAACGGCAGGAAAATGGAACTTCACGTTTCTAATAGGAACCGTTTTAGGTGGATTTCTAGGCGGCTACATCTTCGCCAACCCTGAACCGATTGCTCTTGCGGCTTCCACCATTGCTGATCTTCAGGCTCTCGGAATTCAGGATTTTAACGGACTGGTTCCCGATGACCTTTTTGCCTGGGAGATGTTAGGTACAGGTGTTGGGCTGACGGTTCTTGTATTGGGAGGATTCATGGTAGGCTTTGGAGCCAGATACGCAGGAGGTTGTACCTCCGGCCATGCAATATCCGGGCTGTCAGACCTTCAGCTTGCTTCATTAATAGCCGTAATCGGCTTCTTTATCGGAGGCCTGATCATGACATTCTTCATATACCCAATCATTCTGGGATAATAATCTAAATAATTAACAAGCATGAAATTTTCAGAATATTTAAAATACTTACTTATCGGTACCGGCTTCGGTTTTGTACTGGTTAAATCCGAAGTGGTGTCCTGGTTCAGAATTCAGGAGATGTTCCGGTTCCAGGATATCCACATGTATGGAATTATCGGCCTTGCCGTGATCGTCGGAATCATTTCAGTTCAGATCATTAAAAGAAAGAACATGAAGGATGCGGCAGGAAATCCAATAACCATACCGCCAAAAGATCCATCACAGGTTACAAGATACATTGTGGGTGGGGCGATCTTTGGCCTTGGCTGGGCTCTTTTGGGAGCGTGTCCGGGACCGATGTTTGCACTGCTCGGAAGCGGCTTGACAATTATGGTCATCCCAATTTTAGCCGCTCTGGCAGGTACATATACCTATGGAGTGTTAAGGGATAAGTTGCCGCATTAGAGTTTTAAAGCGGAAACGGCGAAGCCGGATGAAGCAAATATAGGGTGTGTAAAGGGGCTTGGAGATATTGAAGAGTTTTGAGTTATATCAACGCTCCTGCAGCATCCCCCCGGAGCAATCGCTGGACGCGATTACTCATCCCCCC
>SKRK01000108.1 GCA_007118525.1 Balneolaceae bacterium | reverse complement strand
GGACTCTCCTACTCATATGACGTTGATTGGGGGCCCATTACCAATATCAATTTTTACAACGACTTCAGCTACATGGGCAACAGTGTTGGAGAGGGAACCACGTTAAGAGCTACCGGAGATAATTTAACCCTGGACGACAATTTCCAATATACCATCCAAAACATTACGGGATTTTTGGTTTCGGCAGGGCCGGTTTTCACTTACTTCGACATTGCACAGGGAATTAATCAGCCATGGCTTACCGACAATTTCGGTGTTGGAGTAGGGCCGGGGCACGAAGATCTCGGTATTGGTGAATCTGAATACAATATCCGATTCAACATTAACATAGGTTTCTACTTCTAAACACTCGAGTAATTTTTAAATCGCAATCTAAATACAATTTTGTATGGCCTTAAGGGGACAAGAAGATACTGAAACCCGGGAATCCGGTAAGAATAAACTGTTTGAAATTCATGGGCCGGTATTTTGGCCGTCTGTAATCCTGATTACGGCATTGATTGTTGGCACCTTGCTTGCCGGTGAGGCGGCCGAAGAGGTTTTCAATGCCGTCAGGGTTGGTATTACAGACTGGGCCAGCTGGCTTTTCGTTATCGCAGTTAACCTGTTCATTGGGTTCGCACTTTACTTTGCTTTCAGCAGGTTTGGCGCAATCCGTATTGGAGGGGAAGGCGCTGAACCGGAATTTACTAATCTAGCTTGGTTTGCCATGCTTTTCAGTGCAGGTATGGGAATTGGCCTCATGTTTTTTGCCGTTGCCGAGCCCATGTGGCACCTGCTCTATCCACCGCATGCCGAAGCCGGATCAACGGAATCTGTAAGAGATGCCATGGGCCTCACCTTTCTCCACTGGGGGCTGCATGCCTGGGCCATCTATGCGATTGTTGGTCTTGCACTTGCTTTCTTTGCGTTTAACCGGGACCTGCCACTCTCTTTTCGATCTGTTTTTTACCCGCTGCTTGGTGAACGAATTAACGGCTGGATGGGTGATGTGATTGATATCCTTGCTGTTTTAGCCACACTTTTCGGTTTGGCAACTTCACTGGGAATTGGCGCCTCACAGGCCGGAGCAGGCATGGAATACGTATTTGGGCTTGAAAACACCGTAACTCTTCAGGTTATTATTATTGTAGTCGTAACAGGCATTGCAGTTGTTTCTGTTGTGCTGGGTATCGACAAGGGTGTTAAAGTGCTCAGTGAATTTAATATCCGGCTTGCAGGGTTGTTTTTGCTTTTCATTTTGGTGTTTGGACCCACCCTTTATATCCTTGGATCATTTGTACAAAATACAGGCTACTACATTCAGAATTTCGCATCATACGCTACGTGGACGCAAATTTACGAAGATGGTGAATTCATGACGACCTGGACTGTATTCTACTGGGCCTGGTGGATCTCCTGGTCTCCATACGTTGGGATGTTTATTGCACGGATATCCAAGGGCAGAACCGTAAAAGAGTTTGTTCTTGGCGTATTGATCGTGCCCACAATACTCACTTTCCTTTGGATGAGCGGTTTTGGCGGCAGCGCGCTATACCTTGAAACAGGTGGAATTGCAGAGATTGCAGCTGCAGTAGAGGCAGACCAAACCACCTCGCTTTTTGTTCTGCTCGACCAGTTCCCGATGGCTATCATAACATCGTTTCTTGCCATCGTTTTGGTTCTTAGTTTTTTCGTTACTTCTTCCGATTCTGGTTCATTGGTCATTGACGGGCTTACAAGCGGAGGGAGATTGGATTCTCCTGTAGGACAACGAGTATTCTGGGCAAGTACCGAGGGCGCTGTTGCAGCAGTTCTGCTCATTGGAGGCGGGCTTGGAGCCCTACAGGCAGGAGCTATCAGCACCGGCCTGCCCTTTGTGATTGTACTTCTGATTATGTGTTACAGTCTGCAGAAAGGTTTATCCAGAGAGCATCGCGACTTGATGCGAATGGATAAAGATAAGGATCGGGAATCCTACCGTGAGCTGGTTCAGAAAGCAATTCAAAAACAGAAAAAAACAGATTAAGAGGAAAAATTATGATTCAATCAAAGCACTGGTTAGCCTGTTTAGATCTCACTAAAATTGATGATGTCCTGATAGGTTACTCTGCATTTCTATCATCGGTAGTAACCCCCGAAACCATTACGTTTCTGCATGTAATTCATTCAGGGCCTAACGCAAGGGAAATTCAGGAAGAGTTTCCTGAAATTAAGACAAGGGAAGAGTTCGAAACCTTGATTCGAAATGAACTCAATGATAAGATCAAAGAGCATTTTAATGAAACATCTATTGAGATAAGAGTTGTCTTGAAGGAGGGAAGACCCACCGATCAGATTGTCGAAATGGCAAATACTCTTGAGCCCGACCTGCTGATGGTAGGCAGCAAAATCGGTTACGCCGGAGAAGGAATTATTCCCAAAAGGATTCTTAATTATGTTGCCAGCTCGGTACTTTTCATACCGGAAAACTGTCGCTATGGGCTGGATCATATCCTTGTACCCGTTGACTTTTCCGAACAGTCGGCAGTAGCCTTAAAAACAGCCGTTCAATTGATGAACGGATCACAAGACGATGTAACTGCCCAACACATTTATCATTACAGGGCCCAGTTTTTCCCCTACATGCTTACAGAGAAAGAAAAACGCAAGGTGGATGAGGAGGTTGAACAGAAAAAAGAGAAGTTCAAAAACGAGTTTGATATCCCCTCAAACATCGGATTCTCACTGGATGTTCATAAAAGCGGGAAGATAGCAGATCTGGTTTATGAGCGCCTCATTGAAAAGAAAGCCGATCTGATAGTTATTGCTTCAAAATCGAAAAAACTGGCCAGCTTTATCCGCGAGGATTTCACCGACAAAATGGTCGACTATGTTTTTGGAGTACCCCTTCTGATTCAAAAGAATAAAGAGAAGTACAAAAGGCTGTTAGATAGACTCTTTAAGGAGGATTGATTGAAAAAGAAGCCCGGGCCGGATGCCCGGGCTTTTATATTACTCTTTTTTGTACACCTTGCCCGCTTTCATTACGAATATCACCTCTTCAAGAGTTTCAATATTCGTCAGAGGATTTTCTTGTACCGCAATGATATCAGCATATTTGCCTGCCGCAATCGTCCCAATCCTGTCGTCCATTCCAAGAACCTCAGCTGCTGTCTTCACAGAACTCATTATGGCCTCAAGAGCCGGCATTCCGGCCTCCACCATAAAACCAAACTCTTTAGCATTGTCACCGTGGTAGAACACCCCGGCATCCGTACCAAATGCAATATTAACACCGAATGCATACGCCCGGCCAAACGTGTCCTGAATCAACGGACCGATTTCCCGTGCTTTTGGCTCAACAAGCGGGGGATAATATCCCTCTACCTCGGCCATTTCTGCCACAAACTTACCGGCTGAGATTGTGGGCACATAATAGGTGCCACGCTCAACCATTGCCTGCATTACCTCTTCGTCCATATAGGTGCCGTGTTCGATGGTTTTAACTCCTGCAAGCACAGCTCTCAGCATACCCTCTTTACCGTGTGCATGAGCCGCAACATGCATCTCATAATCGTTCGCAGTTTGTATAATCGCATCCAGTTCATCCTGCATGAACTGTGGATTTTGACCGGATTTTGCTACACTAAGCACCCCACCTGTTGCTGTAATTTTTATATGATCGGCTCCGTTTTTATACTGCTGCCGTACGGCTTCACGCGCAGCGTCCACTCCATTTACGATCCCCTGATCCGGCCCCGGACGCCCCATATCGCTTCTTCTGAAGCTGTTGGTTGGATCTGCATGCCCACCGGTAGTTGCAAGAGATTTACCCACACTGATTATTCTTGGGCCGCTTACAAATCCGCTGTTAATGGCATCGCGCAAAGAGGTATTTACACCACTCCCTCCAAGATCCCTTACCGTGGTAAAACCGGCCATTAGTGTTTTCTCCGCATAGCTGACCGACCTGAATGCCCGGTCTTCAGGCTCAAGAGTGAAGGTTTCAAGGTATCGGTTCGGATTCGTTTCTCCTTCCAAATGCACGTGCAAATCAATCAATCCCGGCATTACCACACGGTCTGAGAGATCTATAAGCATATCTTCAGGACCCGGGGATTGAAATCCCTGCTGAACCTCCAGTATCACGCCATCTTCAACAAGTATGGTCATGTTATTTTGAAGGTTAGAACCCGTACCATCAAAGAGAGATCCGGCATGAATGTAGGTCTTTTGAGCTAATAGAGATGAAGCAGAGAAAAGAATTCCAAAAAAAAGAAGAAGTGTGATTCGGATCATGGCTGATTTAATTATGATTCATAAGATTTGAACACAGGTAATATAAAAGAGATAAGTAAAATGAAAAGAGCCATATTATTGGCTCTTTTCACGAATAACATCCCATTGAATAGACACAAAACCGTT
>SKRK01000303.1 GCA_007118525.1 Balneolaceae bacterium | reverse complement strand
TGCATCACTGAACCGCTATCATCTCTGTAGGGTATGATGGATCCGGCTTTAACAAAAAGCGGAATTTCACTGAGAGGCGCTTCCACAATCCAGCTCTGTCCACCAATGTATTCTGTATTGTCCCAATAGTTATACCAGGTGCCCGCCGGAAAATAGACCTGCCGCTGATCACTCCCCTCTTCAACGATGGGAGCCGCCAGGAACGCTTCTCCCAGCATAAACTGAGCCGTATGTGTGCCGGCCCCCGTTACAGGCTTCACGCGCGCAGTACGTGCGCGTAAAGTATAGCTGTAGATATAGGGGAAAAGACGATGACGAAGAGATGTGAACTTTTTTAACTGCTTTGTGATCTCTTCCGAGCGGTCTGTTTCCCAATCTGAAAAGTATGGCAATACCATTATGGAGTTGAAGGCCGAAAATTGCAGCCAGCGAATAAAAAGCTCTTCGTCAATCTCTCCTTCAAAGTCTTCTCTAAACCACTCCGGCAAGGCCGCCAGAAATGGAACTTCATAGGTTATCCCATGGGGATTTGAAGTAAACTCAACCTGTTTCTTAAGGTGATCGTAACCCGAAAGGCCACTGTCTCTCCACATTGCCGGATACATTTTAATCTCCGGATTAAAGAGATCGATCGCTTTGGAGAGCAAAAATCCTCTGGTGACCAAATTATCCTTCAGAACTGTAGAAGAGTGAATGTCCCTCAATGTTGACAGATCAACTTTTGACATCAATGCGCCAAAATGACCCGGCACATCTTTCTGGTTTTCAAGGTCGGGCTCGTAAAGAAATTTCCCCAGTTTGATATGTTCCTGCAGCTCAACTCCGGAAGGGTCTCTGCTCAAAAGAGCATCAATATGTATGCCTGACGCAACAAAATAGCTACCTTCGTAGTGATCGGTTCCCAATAAAACACCAAAAGCCCAGGCAGGCGGGATCTGCACGTGGTGTTCCCGCTTTTCGAGAACCGGGTCCATATTGTATCTCCTGGTTTCGGGATACCCGATTCCGGAAGGCTCATGAGCACCATTGAGGGAGAGATGAATAGATGCAATTGAAAAACCAACCTCACCACCCGATTCAAACAGGATGGAGTAATGGCCTTCTTTCTCGAAAAAGATCTCCAGCGGTTCATTCGCCCGGTCATGTTGAAACCAAAATGGTTCATCCCCTGACGGAAGAACCAGCTCGAAGGAATTGAAAAGAAAATTCTCGCTGTCGAAAACCTTAGCAGGCAATTTGCGTTTTTCTGATGCTGACCTATCCGAACCGAGAATCCAGAATTGATATGTGCCGGGTTGCTGAACATAAAACGAGAGGTCAAGAGCACCTCTTACAGGTTCGGTTGTTTCTACTGAAACAATCGTAGTCATCAGCTCCCCATGCTGGTGTCTCCATGAATCAGATTCATCGAGACTTTTTGCATGTATGGATACTATGCCTTCAGCTGAATAAAATTCAGCCTCCGGAACTTGCACACATGAAGATGTGCTCAGCAAGAAGATCAAACAGATTAATTTAACGCATCGAACCATCCATTGAAGCTATTAAATTCAAACCATACCTGCATGATGAACTACTTTTAAAATTGCAGGTTTTTTGAACACGAACGACGCGAATTTTTGGCAATCTGCAGAATGATAGTTGTCTATCCGTTGGATTGATTAACTATTTTTTTGAAATCTTTCGATACCTTCAACATCGGTACATACTGTTCGGGTACAATAACTTCCTCATTGGTTTTCGGATTACGTGCAACCCGCTGTGCACGCTTAACAACTTTAAAGCTTCCAAAACCTCTGAGCTCTATAGTCTCGCCACGTTTCATTGCATCTATTACAGTGTCCAAAAACCCTTTTACTACAGTTTCGGTTTCCACTTTTGTTATTCCGGTTGCAGATGAAATTACATCAACGATATCAGCTTTTGTCATAATTTTGAATTCTTACTTTTTATTTAACATACTTTCTGGCAAAGACTTAAAATTGTAGATTTTTAAATTTAGAGTCTTCGCAACCAATAAAGTGAAAAAGATTATTAATCGTTCACTTCATATCCATTTTTCACAAAATAAAACCTAAATCTTTTATACATTCACTCTGATTTTAATTTGAATGCCTAAAAAATATTTATGGAAACGTTTGAACGCATCATTTTTACCCTTGAAAGTTTGGTATGGAGTTTTCCTGAGTCAGTGTTTGGCTACCAATCGCTGCCCCTTCTGGTTGTCGTAATCCTTGGTTTTGGGGTTTTCATCACGGGTCGTCTTGGATTTATACAGGTTCTCCAGTTCAAAGAAGCATTCAAAGTTTTATCAGGGAAGTATGACGATCCTGACGATACCGGAGACATCAATCACTTTCAGGCGCTGAGCACTGCGCTCTCAGCTACGGTTGGTGTTGGTAATATTGCCGGGGTTGCGCTGGCCATACACATTGGCGGGCCCGGTGCTCTCTTCTGGATGTGGGTCACGGCTGTCTTCGGCATGGCTATCAAATATACCGAGTGTACCCTTGGGGCGTACTACCGAACTGAAAACAAGGATGGGACTGTTTCAGGCGGCCCCATGTACTATATCGAGAAAGGGCTCGGCTCCAACTGGAAATGGCTGGCCGTTCTTTTTGCTATTTCCGGTTCAATTTGTGCCCTTCTTACCGGTAATGCAATTCAGGCCAATACGCTTGCCGATGTAATGAGAACCGAATTCAACATTCCACTCCACATTACCGGATTGATTACAGCATCGCTTGTGGCAGCCGTTATCCTTGGAGGAATAAAGAGAATTGGAGCTGTAACGGCACGCCTTGTTCCGCTTATGGCCATACTTTATGTGCTTGGCGGTCTCGTCATTCTATTGCTCCACTATGATCAGGTTATTCCAGGATTTGTTACCATTCTTTCAAACGCTTTCAACCCTCAGGCCGGTGTACTGGGTGTAGGGTCCGGCGCGCTCATTTTTACTCTCAGCTATGGTGTTCAGCGCGGACTATTCTCAAATGAAGCAGGTCAGGGATCCTCTCCCATTGCAATGGCTGCAAGTAAAACAAAAGAGCCCGTTCACTCAGGCCTTGTTGGCTTGATTGGGCCCTTCATTGATACGCTTGTGGTATGTAGCATTACAGGCCTTGTAATTGTCGTAACCGGAGCATGGGATGCACATCACAAATCAACCGTAAATCCATCAGAAGGCAATATATCCTACTCAATCATGGTATCTGATACAGATCCGGAACCTGACCAGGAAAATGTTTTGATTTTTGAGGATGGAATACCGGTAAACGGTCAGATGATGCGATACAGCGTCCCTGTTGACACCATGTTCGTTGACCCTGAATACTCTGTTCCCTTTAATGGTCAAATAGAGCTAATGGACCTCCGAACTGACATTGGGGAAATCATCGATGAAACTGAACTGTTTTTCAGCAGTGTAGGTGCAACTGCTGTTGATGAAGAGGGTAATCCATTAAGCAACCTTTATGGAGGAGTGGTAGAAAATGTAGCTTCACTCACATCTGCAGCGTTCTCAATTGGATTGGCCCCGCTAATGCCCGGGGGACAGTACCTGGTTACCATTGCCGTTTTCTTCTTTGTGATCTCCACCTCCATCAGCTGGAGTTATTATGGCGAGAGGTCCATCCACTACCTGTTGGGACAGAAATCGATCTTCACCTATCGATTGATATTTGTGGGAATGCACTTTTTAGGAGCCATTGTATCCGTGAGTGTCGTGTGGTCGTTTGGTGATGTTATGCTTGGAATTATGGCGCTCACAAACATTATTGGCCTCATTGCCCTTTCCAAGATCATATACTCCATTACACAGACTTACTTAAAAAAGCAGAAAGAGAATAATTCATAACCAACAGGCGATGAAAAATAAGCAGGTCACCATTATTGATCACCCGGTTGTCTCGCGCGATCTGACTATCCTGCGGCAAACCTCTACAGAAACTGCAGAATTCCGTTCAGCAATAGGCCGTATTGCTACAATACTGGCCTACTTTGCCTTAAAAGAGCTGCCTCTGAAAGAGAAGGATATTGAAACTCCAATTACAACTGCCAAAGGGTATGAAATAGCCACCAATATTATTATAGTGCCTATTTTAAGGGCCGGTTTAAGTTTAGTGGATGCCATCATAAATTTCGTGCCCGATGCAAAAGTTGGCCATTTGGGCATGTATAGAGACGAAACCACCCATCAGCCCGTTGACTATTACTCCAACCTTCCGGCCGGGCTGGAAGACGGGTTAACCCTTGTTGTAGATCCGATGCTTGCAACCGGAGGCAGTGCCGATGATGCGATCGCTTTCCTTAAAAAACAGGGAGCTAAAAATATTCGGTTTATATCCTTAATTTCAGCACCGGAAGGGCTCGAACGAATTTTAAAGAAATATCCCGATGTATCAATTATCACCGCAGCAGTGGATGAAAAACTTAACAGCGATGC
>SKRK01000214.1 GCA_007118525.1 Balneolaceae bacterium | reverse complement strand
GCGGCGCTATTCCATGTGATTACGCATGCATTTTTCAAAGCGTGCCTCTTCCTCGGCTCAGGATCAGTGATTCACACTATGGAGCATGTAGAGCATAAACTGCATGATAAAGGAAAACATGTACAGTTTGATCCGCAGGATATCCGGTTCATGGGAGGGCTGCGAAAGTATATGCCATCTACCTATAAGACATTTTTAATTGCAACCGTAGCCATTGCGGGAATTCCGCCCCTGGCCGGCTTCTTTTCTAAGGATGAAATTTTGATGCATACCTTTAATATGGGCTTTGGCGAGTTTGCCGGGGCGATGTACTTCATTCTTTGGGGTGTTGCAACCATTACAGCATTTTTGACCGCATTTTATATGTTCAGGCTCACATTGACCACCTTTCATGGCAAATTCCGGTTACCTGAGATGGTTGAGGGGGCTGAGGAAGCAGAATCATATCTTCATGAAAGTCCTTCATCCATGACCATTCCTCTTTGGTCGCTTGCCGGCCTTTCGGTTGTGGGTGGCTTTATTGGGATTCCAAACTTCATCTCTAAAACCTTTGGTGGTGAGGGAGCTGTGAACTGGATAGGGAGCTACATGAGCCCTGTAGCCGCCGACATTCCCCTTACTCTCTCAATACCGGCAGAGTGGGTGCTGATGATTTTTGCTACGGCTGTAGCTGTTGCTGGTGTCTATGTTTCCTATAGAATGTATGGCGATGGACAGCAGGAAGCGTCCGACGCAGCGATTTCCAAACGATTTGGTGAAGTCTACCAGGTCTGGAAAGAGAAGTATAATTTGGACGAAGTGTATGAAGGCATTATAGTAGATCCCACCGTCAGATTTTCTGACAGGGTTCTGGCTGTATTTGATATCAAAATAATAGATGGCTTTGTAAACAGTGTTGGCGGTGTAGTGCGGCTTGCAGGCAGTCTTCTCAGATATATTCAAACTGGAATTACCACTAGTTACGCTTTCTATCTCATATTAGGTGTAATCCTGGTTCTCACGATGTTACTATTTTAAAGGTATTTACAGATCAATATGGAGCTTCTTTTAAATATCGTTATTTATCTCCCGGTGCTTGGCATAGCGGCGGTACTTCTATCGAAGAGTGATGAAGCCGTCAAGTGGGTAAGTCTGGTGGTAACAAGCGCTGCATTTCTGCTTTCGCTGCCACTCATGCTCAATTTCAACGTTGCCGACTCTGCCATTCCGCAGTACCTCACGGAGGGTTCTCCCATTTTTGAGGGTATGGATATCAAGTATCTGGTTGGGCTCGACGGGCTGAGTATGCTGCTCTTTATGTTAACCACATTGATGGGGCCCATCGTTATTCTCTCTTCATGGACTTCGATTACCAAGAGCCTGAAGGGTTATTTTTCCATGCTGCTTCTGCTTCAAACAGCTTCACTTGGAGTTTTTGCGTCACTCGATCTGGTTGTATTCTACGTCTTTTTTGAGCTGTCTCTGATCCCGATGTATTTTCTGATTGGTATATGGGGCGGCAGCGACCGAATACGCGCAACCATTAAATTCTTTATCTACACTCTGGTTGGATCTCTATTGATGCTGATTGCCCTGCTTTATCTGGGTTATCATGCAGGTGCAGCCTCGGGGATTTTTGAATTCACCAGCGATTGGAGATTTATTTCCGGTCCCGAATACACAATTGGGCTGGTAGAGCAAACCTGGCTCTTTCTCGCTTTTGCCCTGGCATTTTGTATTAAGGTACCGCTCTTTCCTTTTCACACATGGTTGCCATACGCCCACACCGAGGCGCCAACAGCAGGTTCTGTTGTACTGGCAGCCATCATGCTAAAGCTGGGAACCTACGGCCTGATTCGTGTATCCATGCCGGTATTCCCAAATGCATTTATGGAGTTTGCCCCCTGGATGGCGGTATTGGCGGTGATAGGTATTATTTACGGCGCACTTGTTGCCATGGTTCAAAAAGATGTGAAAAAATTGGTAGCCTACTCTTCGGTGAGCCACATGGGCTTTATAGTGCTGGGTATTTTTGCATTCAATACGGTGGGCATGCAGGGTGCAATTATCCAGATGATCAATCACGGACTCGCCACCGGAGCACTCTTCCTTATTGTGGGGATGATCTACGACCGGCGCCACACTCGAATGATCTCTGATTTTGGCGGCATTGCCAAAAAAATGCCGATATTTGCTGTGATCTTTATGATTGCAACGCTGGCTTCAATTGGCTTGCCGGGTTTAAACGGTTTTATTGGTGAATTCCTGATTTTAAACGGCTCATTTTTCTCTGAACTCTATGCAAATAAAGTGTATACCATTTTTGCCACAACCGGTGTGATTCTGGCGGCCGTTTACATGCTTTGGATGTACCAGAGAGTGATGTTCGGGCCCATTACAAATGAAGAGAATAACAAACTGATCGACCTGAATGCACGTGAAATAGGCCTGCTTGTGCCCCTGGTGATATTTATGGTATGGATAGGGGTGAGGCCGATGGACTTTATGAAATATTCGGAGGGCTGGGTTGATAGCTTTATTACCTCTTCCGAGTCGAAAAGCATTACTGTTATGGAAGAGGCCGATGCGAATGAATTGCCAAACTGGACAACCAAAATTTACAAGGTTGAAGATTTTAAGTCTACTCAAGAGCAAATAGTAAAAAATTAAACTACCGATTATGAACCCACTTACTTCAGATCAAATAAAAAAAGAACTCGGCAATCTCGATGGCTGGTCGCACAGCGATGATAAACTTCACCGCGATCTCAAATTTGACAATTTTAAAGAGGCTCTCTCTTTTATGGTAAGGGTTGGATTTGAGGCAGAGGCACAGGCACACCACCCGGAGTGGCAAAATGTATACAACTCGGTCTCTGTAAGTTTAAGCACGCACGACGCCGGCGGAAAGGTTACCTCAAAGGATATTGAACTCGCAAAAGCGATAGACAAGATTTATAAAACGTACTGAGAATGGATTATTTGCACGATTTGACCTCTTTTTTGCCCGGTATTGTGGTTACGGTTGCCAGCCTTATCGTGATTATGCTTGCGGCATTTAAAAAAGGAATGAATTCCATCTATTTGGTTTCAATTGGCGGGCTTGTAATCGCTCTTGGTTTGGCAATTCAATCGCTGTTTGGTGATGTTGGAACTGCTTTTTCCGGGATGATTGTATATGGAGGGGTTGGTGCATTTGGAACGGTAATCGTTTTGCTGGGCGCTCTTCTCTGCGTGATTATTTCAAAAGAGTATTTGGAAGAGTTTGGCCTCCATTACGGTGAAGTGTACGCTATGATGTTGTTTGCCACCGTCGGAATGTTGGGTTTGGCTGTCTCCAATGACCTGATCACCCTTTTTGTGAGCCTGGAAACCATGTCAATTGCGCTCTATGTTCTTGCAGGCTTAATGCACTACGAAAAGAGGGGCGCTGAAGGAGCTCTGAAATATTTTCTTCTTGGCGCTTTTTCCACCGGCTTTCTGCTCTACGGCATCGCGCTTATATATGGTGCCACAGGGCATACCAACCTTCTTGAAATTGCGGCTGCGGCCGACGGTTCACTTCTGTTTTTTGCAGGTTCTGCTCTGCTTTTGGTAGGTATCTTCTTTAAGATTGCAGCTGTTCCTTTTCATATGTGGACACCCGATGTGTACCAGGCAACACCGACTACGCTTACAGCCTTTATGGCAACTGCCGCAAAATCGGCTACCTTTGTAGCGTTTATTCTGGTGCTCACCCGCATGCTGCCCGGTGCGGATTCAGGCGACTGGACAAATGTAATCCAGGTTGTAGCCATTTTAACCATGATTGTGGGTAACCTCATTGCACTGGCTCAGGATAATGTAAAAAGAATGCTTGCCTACTCAAGTATTGCACACGCAGGGTATCTGATGGTAGGCCTTGCGGCGGGTACGGCTGCCGGTTATAGCGGTGTGCTCTACTACCTGTTTGCATATACACTTATGAATATTGGGGCATTTGGTGTGATTGCCTACTACGAAAGAAATCACGGCCTCGATTTCACGGAAATCGACAGCTATGCAGGCCTTGGATTTAAGATGCCGATTATGGGAGTGATGCTCTCCATATTTCTTTTCTCGCTTGCAGGTATTCCGCCTTTTGTCGGATTTATCGGAAAATACTACGTATTTGCAGCAGCTGTAAATGCTGATCTGATAGCTCTCGCTATTATCGGCGTACTGGCAAGTGCGGCCAGTGTCTATTACTACCTTCGCGTGATGGTATTTCTTTTCTTCAAGGAAGCTCACAAAGAGTACACGATGAAGAGTCCGGGGCTTCTGTTCAAGGCTACGCTTGTGCTGCTTGCCGTTGCAACCATCTATTATGGAATTGAGCCTGTACTGCCAACCACAGGGCTGATTGAGCTGCTTACCTCATATTACGCAGTCTAATCCGGGCGGTAAGCCACAGGTTTAAGGGTGCAGTTAGTAGGCCGCTAATAATTTGAGGACT
>SKRK01000088.1 GCA_007118525.1 Balneolaceae bacterium | reverse complement strand
TAACGTAAAACTGGATGTAACGTTGATCCAGCCGGTAGCGATGGAAACCGGATTACGGTTTGCGATTCGTGAAGGCGGGCGTACAGTAGGTGCGGGCGTTGTAACCAAAATTAAAGATTAAAGGATTTTAGCAAGTGGCAACACAACAAAAGATTAGAATAAAGCTTAAGTCTTACGATCATAACCTGATCGACAAATCAGCTGAAAAGATTATTCAGACAGTTAAGTCGACAGGTGCTGTGGTTTCCGGACCAATTCCATTGCCAACAAATAAAAACATCATCACTGTAAACCGATCTGTTTTTGTGGACAAGAAGTCACGCGAACAGTTTGAATACAGATCACACAAACGTTTGATCGATATTCTCTCTACCGGGTCACAAACAGTTGATGCCTTAATGAAGCTTGAGCTTCCATCCGGTGTGGATGTTGAAATAAAAGTGTAAGTAAAAGACCAAACGTACCATGAGTGGTTTAATCGGAAAAAAACTGGGAATGACAAGTATCTTCGACGAACTGGGACGCAGTATCCCTGTAACAGTTCTTGAAGTTGAACCTTGTACAATTACCCAAATTAAAACAGAAGAAACAGACGGTTACAACGCCGTTCAGTTATCCTCTTTTGATAAAAAGTCTAAGAACGTTTCTAAAGCGTTATCAGGCCATTTTGAAAAAGCAGGAATCGGAGCAAAAAAAGTTGTAACTGAATTTCGGAATTATCTGCCTGAAGGTTTTGACCTGGGCGATGAGCTTACCATTGAAGATGTTTTCCAGATTGGAGACAGAATTGATGTTGTAGGTATTTCGAAAGGAACCGGATTTACGGGAGTTATTAAACGCCACAATTTTCATGGTGTTGGTGGTCAAACTCACGGCCAGCACAACCGCGAAAGAGCACCGGGTTCAATTGGACAGGCATCTGATCCGTCAAGAGTATTTAAAGGGATGAAGATGCCGGGACGATCCGGAAACAAAAGAACTAAAATTCAGAATCTTTCTGTAGCCCAAATTCTACCAGAATCAAACCTTTTATTGGTTACCGGTTCTATACCCGGCGCAAAAGGCGGCTACATTGAGATCCACAATAAATCACAGGAATTAGCCTGATGAAACTGACGATTTATAAAATTGACGGTAAAAGCAGCGGTAAGAAAGCAGATTTGAACGATTCAATATTTGCAATCGAACCCAATGAAACCGTTCTATACGAAGACGTTCGCAGAATACTTGCCAATAAGCGACAAGGTACTGCCAAAACTAAAGAACGAAGTGAAGTTCGCGGTGGCGGGCGAAAAGCATATAAGCAGAAAGGTACAGGTATGGCCCGAAGGGGATCCATACGTTCACCACTCTTGAAGGGCGGTGGTACTGTGTTCGGGCCAAAACCAAGAACATATTCCATCAAACTCACCAAGAAAGCAAAGAGGTTGGCCAGAAAATCAGCTCTCTCTTTAAAAGCGTCTGCAGAATCAATTATGGTAATTGAAGACTTTACGTTTGAATCACCGAAAACAAAGCAAGTATCTGATATTCTAACAGCGCTTGAATTGAACGGTAAGAAAGTAATGATCTTAACTGCCGACACCGATATGAATGTTTACAAATCAACACGTAACATTCCCGGTGTTTCAGTTTTTGAGGCTTACAAGCCTACCACCTATGAAATTATGAATGCAGATGTTGTTCTTTTTCAAAAAAGCGCAATACCCGTATTGGAAAGTACTTTTGAACAAAAAGTTGAAGAGGAAGCAGCATGAGCGTATTAATTCAACCTTTGATTACAGAAAAATTAACCAGGCTTCAGGATCAACATCAGCAATATGCTTTTGAAGTTGCAAGAAATGCCACAAAACCTCAAATACGACGAGCCATTCAAGAGCGCTACCCTGAAGTTAAGGTTGCACGCGTGAATACAATCGTTGTTCCCTCAAAACCAAAGGGAAGATTCACCAAGAGTGGATTTGTAGGAGGCCGAAGCAGGGTCTGGAAAAAAGCAATAATTACGCTTAAGGAAGGCGAAATTGATTTCTTCAGCGAAATTTAAAAAGTTTTAAGATAATGGCTACCAAACAATTAAAACCAACAACACCAGGACAAAGGCATCGCATTGCCCCGGTATTTGATGAAATTACCACAGACCGTCCTTTAAAATCTCTCACAAAAGGGATTGACAAGTCTGGCGGTAGAAATAACCGTGGAAGGATGACCACACGGCATCGTGGCGGCGGGCATAAGCGTAAGTATAGAGTTTTGGATTTCAAACGAAATAAACTCGATATACCTGCAAAAGTTCAAACCATTGAGTATGATCCAAATCGTACTGCTCGTATTGCTCTTTTGGCATACGCCGATGGTGAGAAGAGATATATTCTTGCACCGAACAACCTTCAGGTTGGCGACACGATTATTAGCTCTGTAACTGCTGCACCTGAAGTCGGTAATGCAATGCCGATGAAAAGCATGCCATTGGGTACTTTTGTACACAATATTGAGCTGCAGCCGGGCAAAGGCGGACAGCTTTGCAGAAGTGCCGGTACAGTTGGACAGCTGGTAGCCAAAACGGACAAATTTGCAACGGTTAAACTGCCGTCCGGAGAAGTAAGAATGGTTCTTGTAAACTGTTTTGCTACTGTTGGAAGAACCAGTAATCCTGATCACTTCAACACAACAAAAGGGAAGGCCGGCCGTAACAGATGGCTTGGCAGAAGGCCCCGGGTTAGAGGTGTTGCAATGAATCCGGTTGATCACCCCATGGGTGGTGGAGAAGGTAAAGCTTCAGGTGGACATCCGCGTTCACCATGGGGTCAGTCAGCCAAAGGTAAAAAGACTAGAAATCGTAAAAAGTTATCGTCTAAGTTTATTGTAAGAAGACGTAAATCTAAAAAAGCTTAATTAGTATGCCACGTTCGCTAAAAAAAGGGCCTTTTGTTCATTACAAACTCCAACGTAAAGTTGATGCAATGAATGAGAGCGGCAAAAAGAAAGTGATCAAAACCTGGTCAAGAAGTTCAATGATTACGCCTGATTTTATTGGCTTAACTATTGCAGTACATAACGGGAAGCAGTTTATACCTGTATATGTAACAGAAAATATGGTTGGACATAAGTTGGGTGAATTCTCACCAACGAGAACGTTTCGTGGCCATCCTATTAAAAAGGCTAAATAATTAAATAGAGATTGATTGATGGAAACGCCAGTATTTGAAGCAAAAGCAGTACAAAAACATCTCAGAAAGTCAGCTCGTAAAGTGAGACTTGTGGCCGATTTTGTACGTGGTGAACGTGTTGATAAAGCACTTACCAAACTTGCATTTACAAACAAATCAACCGCAGCTGATGTCGCTAAGGTGATAAAATCGGCTGCCGCGAATGTACGAGATAAATTTGAAGAGGAGCGTTTGGATAACGATCTGCTCTACATCAAATTAATCTATATTGATGAAGGTGTAACTCTGAAGAGAATTCAGCCTGCGCCCATGGGACGTGCTCATAAAATTAATAAGCGAAGCTGCCACATTTCAGTTGTAGTAGCCAAGCTTAACGAAGAAACTGTAACAGAAGAATAAACGATAAAACATTGGGACAAAAAACCAATCCTACAGGACTTAGACTTGGAATTATTCGCGGTTGGGACTCCAACTGGTATTCCGAAGAGAATGAACCGGTTATGCTGTTGGAAGACACAAAACTGCGCGAGTACTTAGCAACCCGCCTTAAAACTGGCGGTCTCTCAAATATTGTTATTGAGAGAACTCCGAAACGAATTCTTCTTACACTGCACACTTCACGGCCAGGTGTAATTATCGGTAAAGGCGGTGAGCAGATTGAAATGCTTCGTGAAGAGCTTAAAAAAATCACTAATAAAGAAGTACAGATTAATGTTAGTGAAATTAAACGTCCTGAACTGGACGCAAGCCTTGTTGGCCAAAATATTGCTCAGCAGCTTGAAGCACGTGTATCTTTCAGAAGAGCAATGAAAACAGCAATCTCTTCTGCAATGAGGATGGGAGCTAAAGGAATTAAGGTTAAATGTGCCGGCCGTTTAGGCGGAGCTGAAATGGCCAGAACAGAGCAGTATAAAGAGGGCAGGGTTCCTCTGCACACACTTCGTGCCGAAATTGACTATTCAAATACAACATCAAATACCATTTATGGTTCAATTGGTGTATCGGTTTGGATCTTTAAGGGAGAAGTAATCGGAGATGTTGATCTATCGCCGGGTGCACAAACCAAACAGGAAGATGAGCCGAGTCGAAAACGAGGCGGTCAGTCCGGAGACAGAAGTTCCAGACGATCCAGAACAAAACGCAGCAGAAATTAACAGAACTGGAATAGACTATGTTAGAACCAAAAAGAATTCACCGACGACGTGTACACCGTGATAAGCTGAAAGGCAATTCTCAGCGTGGACATACTTTGGCATTTGGAAGTTTCGGATTAAAAGCTTTAGAGCCGAAATTCATTACTTCTCGTCAGATTGAAGCGTGCCGGGTAACCATTGCTCGTACATTACAGCGTGATGGAAAAACATTCATTCGAATATTTCCTGACCGTCCAATGACTAGCAAACCCGCCGAAACCAGGATGGGTAAAGGTAAGGGCGCATTGAGTCATTTTATTGCAGTAGTTAAACCGGGTCGAATTCTCTTTGAAATTGCCGGTGTAAGCGAAGAACAAGCTAAAGAAGCACTAAGACGTGCATCCCATAAACTGCCAATTAAAACGAAATTTATTAAGCGCCGCGACCACGACGGGGCATAATTGACAGAGGAACTAATGAAAGCACACGAATTACGCGACTTAACGCTTACTGAACTGGAAGCCAGGTTAAAAGACGAAAAAGATGCACTGCAAAACTTTCGTTTTAACAAATCAATTGCAGGACAGATTGAAAATCCCGCAAGGATAAAGAATACAAAACGAGAAATATCCCGTTTAAAAATGATTATTAATGAAAAAGCAGGTGCTGAATAATACTATGGCTGAAGCACAAAGATCTCAAAGAAGAACAAGAACCGGGCGTGTAGTTAGCGATCGAATGGACAAAAGTATTTCCGTTGCCGTTGACCGCCAGATTAAACATCCGATTTACGGTAAGTTCATTACCAAAACCACGAAGTACATGGCACATGATGAAAACAATGACGCCAATATAGGTGATACCGTTTTGATAATGTCGACCCGGCCACTGTCCAAGCGCAAATCATGGCGATTGGTAGAAATCTTAGAAAGAGCAAAATAACATTCAATTTTGTAGGTAAAAGCTCATGATTCAAACAAGTTCTGTATTAAATGTTGCTGACAACAGTGGTGCAAAGAAAGTAATGTGCATCAAGGTACTTGGAGACTCCAGAAGGCGTTATGCGCGTATTGGTGATCTGATCTCCTGCTCTGTAAAAGCAGCTATTCCCGGTGGTAATGTTAAAAAAGGGGAAGTTGTTTTGGCAGTTGTTGTAAGAACTAAAAAAGAAATTCGACGCCGTGATGGTAGCTACATCAGATTTGATGAGAATGCGGCGGTAATTATTAACAAAGAAAAGGAACCCGTTGGAACGCGTATATTTGGCCCTGTGGCCAGAGAGCTTCGAGAGAAGAGCTTTATGCGCATCGTTTCACTGGCTCCGGAAGTACTTTAAAACCCATTGTTATGCCACGTAAGTATAACACCCAGAAAAAATTACACGTAAAGAAAGGCGATCAGGTATTAATGATTGCCGGTAACGATAAAGGCAAAAGAGGTCGTGTTCTCTTTGTTTATCCACAGCAAGAACGTGTTCTTGTTGAAGGGATGAACATGAGAACTCACCACGAAAAGCCTTCCCAGGATAACCCTCAGGGTGGTCGGTTAAAGCGGGAAGCTTCAGTGCATATCTCTAATGTTATGGTTATCGATCCTACAACAGACGAACCATCGCGTATTGGCCGTAAAAGAATTGAAGAAGAAGGTGGTGGCCGATGGGTACGATATGCAAAAACCAGTGGCGAAATCATTGATAAATAATTATTAGAATGGCAGAAGCAAGATTATATACACTTTATAAAAAAGAGATTGGCACTAAGCTCACAGAAGAGTTTAAGTACGAGAATGTTATGGCCGTGCCTAAACTCCAGAAGATCGTAATAAACGTAGGAGTTGGGGAAGCTATTAACGATGCCAAGCAGCTTGATACCGTTGTGGAGAATGTGGCAACAATAACAGGTCAAGCACCTGTTAAAACTAAAGCCAAAAAGTCTATCTCGAATTTCAAGTTAAGAGAAGGAATGCCCATTGGTTGCAAGGTTACGCTTCGAGGAAAAATTATGTATGAATTTCTCGACCGCTTAATAAACCTTGCACTGCCAAGAACACGAGATTTTCAGGGTGTTCCGAATAAGAGCTTTGATGGCAGGGGCAACTATACCATGGGTATTAAAGAGCATACCATATTCCCGGAAATTGATGTTGATAAAGCAAAACAAATTCATGGAATGGATATAACTTTTGTAACAAATGCAGAGACAGATGAAGAAGCTTTCACTCTTCTCAAGCATTTTGGAATGCCATTCAAAAAATAATCATAGATAAAGAACAAAGAATAAAATGGCTAAGAAATCCTGGATAGCACGTAACGAGAAAAGAAAAGCAACTGTAGAGAAGTATGCTGAAAAGCGCAGAGAACTTAAAGAAGCCGGAGATTATGAAGGCTTGCAAAAACTTCCTCGGGATGCCAGTCCTACAAGAGTTAGAAACCGTTGTTCATTAACCGGACGCTCTAGAGGATACATCAGTAAATATGGAGTTTCCCGAATCAAGTTTCGTGAATTGGCTCTAAGCGGTAAAATACCGGGCATTCGAAAAGCAAGTTGGTAAAACTGGAGAAATAAATTATGCATAGCGATACAATATCAGATTTTTTAACACGCATACGAAATGCGCAACAAGCCGGCCATCGCCGCGTTGACATACCTGCCTCTAAAGTGAAGCGGGCCATGGCAAAAATTCTTGTCGACAAAGGGTATATCACCAAATTCATAGATATTGAAGACAATAAGCAAGGCATTTTGCGGCTTTTTCTGAAATATGATGCATATGGTCATCCAGTCATTAAAGAACTTAAGCGTATTTCAAAGCCCGGTTTAAGAAAATACAGCTCAACTGAAGTAATTCCGAGATCTTACAACGGATTGGGAATTGTTATCATGTCAACATCACAGGGTGTTATGACTGATAAGGAAGCTCGTAAACTTAAAATTGGCGGAGAAGTTCTCTGCTCTGTTTACTAAACCAAAGAAATTAAAGTTATGTCACGTATAGGCAAACAGCCAATCCCCCTTTTAAAAGACACTGAATTCAGCATCGGCGCTGACAACGTTGTTACCATAAAAGGACAGAAAGGGACAAGTTCTCTTAGAATAGATCCCGAAATCAATGTTGAAGTAAAGGAAGAAGAAATTCTTGTAACTCGTAACAATGATTCAAAACAGCAAAAATCGCTGCATGGTCTCTATCGTTCGCTGATAAACAATATGGTACAGGGAACATCTGAAGGCTACAAAAAGCAGTTGGAAATTATTGGTGTTGGTTTTCGGGCTACCTTCACGAATGGAGTACTGGAATTAAACCTGGGTTATTCACACCCTATTTATCTTGTACCGCCAGACGAAATTGAAATTGAAGTTGATACCAAAACCAAAAAAAATCCGATTCTGATTATCTCAGGTGTAGACAAAGAGTTGGTTGGGCAGGTTGCTGCCAAAATTAGATCTTTTAGAAAACCTGAGCCGTACAAAGGTAAAGGAATCAGGTATCTGAATGAAAATGTGAGAAGAAAAGCCGGTAAATCAGCTGCCAAATAATTTTTGAGATCTCAAGCAAATGAAAAAAAATACTTTAAAAACAGAACGTAGAAATAAAATCAGAAAAAGGATTCGTTCCACTATTCGGGGAACAGCTGAACGACCCAGACTAAGCATTTTCAAGAGCAATAAGCACGTTTATCTGCAGCTTATTGATGATCTTGGAAACGCCACAATTACGACTGTTTCAACAAAATCGCAGAGTCTCCAGAGTGAATTGAAAGGGAAGGCAGGTGTTGAATCAGCCAAGATTATTGGTGAAGCCCTTGCTAAAACCGCACTCGATCAGGGAATCAAGAAAGTGGTTTTCGATCGAAGCGGATACAAATATCACGGAATTGTTAAAGCCGCTGCGGAAGGTGCCCGTGAAGGTGGACTAGACTTTTAAAATATTATTCAATTATGCCTAAAATTCGAAGAAAACATAATATACCGGCAGCTAATCTCAATCTTGAAGAGAAGCTGGTACATATAAACAGAGTCTCAAAAGTGGTAAAAGGTGGGCGAAGGTTCAGCTTTAATGCCATTGTGGTTGTAGGAAATGGTGAAGGTGTTATTGGCCATGGACTTGGAAAAGCAAATGAGGTTGCAGATGCAATTCAAAAAGGCTTCGACAATGCCAAGAAAAATCTTATTAAAGTGCCATTAACCAAAACCGGCAGTATACACCACCCGATTGTAGGGAAAGCAGGTGCAGGAAAAGTTCTTCTTCGTCCGGCATCAGAAGGTACCGGTGTAATAGCAGGTGGTGCTGTAAAATCGCTTCTTGATGTAGCGGGTGTACAGAACATACTTTCTAAATCACAAGGTTCTTCCAATCCGCATAATATGGTTAAAGCTGCTTTTGAAGCATTACGTCAGCTTACCGATCCGGTAGAAGTTGCCCAGCGTCGCGGTATTAGTGTAAGTAAAGTATTTGAAGGATAATAGAACAGATTTACAAATCACATAAGATCATGAAATTACACAATCTAAAAGCACCAGCCGAAAACAGGAAAACACGTAAGCGTGTTGGGCGGGGCCAGGGATCCGGGATTGGTGAACAGTCAGGCCGGGGCCATAACGGGCAGAAATCCAGAAGCGGTAGTAAACGAAAAGCCTGGTTCGAAGGCGGGCAGATGCCTCTTCAAAGAAGGATTCCTAAATTTGGTTTCAAAAATCGTTTCCGCGTGGAATATCAAGCCTTTAATGTGCAAAAACTATCCGACTTTATCGAAGCCGGACGTTTAACGGAAACGATTACATACCAGGGAATGGTTGAAAACGGATTGGTTCACAAAAACCAAAAAGTTAAACTTCTTGGAACAGGTGAAATCGATAAGAAGGTTTCTGTTGAAGTACATGCCTGCAGTGCAAAGGCTAAAGATAAAATCGAAGCAGCAGGTGGTTCAGTAACCATCATCGAATAAACGAAATTACAGACCCTCAGTTTATCATAACTAATGAGTTTAATAGAAAACTTTAGAAACATCTTTAAAATCGAGGACCTGAGAAACCGCATACTTTATGTTGTTGGTGTGCTCATGGTTTATCGAATTGGTAGTTATGTAACAATGCCAGGTGTTGACGCCAGTATGCTCACGGCCCAAGCCGGTGACGCTTCAAGTCTTATGGGACTTTTTGATATGTTTGTAGGGGGAGCATTTTCTCGTGCAGGTGTATTTGCACTTGGTATCATGCCTTATATTACTGCTGCAATTATCATTCAGTTAATGGGCGCGGCCGTTCCTTATTTCCAAAAGCTTCAGCGTGAAGGAGAAGAGGGAAGACGGAAAATAAATCGGTTAACGCGCTACGGAACAGTAGGTATTACTGCAGTTCAGGCCATTGGTTTTGGAATTAATCTAATTGCAACGTCACCAAATGCTATTGTGGTTAGCAATACTGCATTCATATTGACGTCCATTATTGTATTAACTGCAGGTACGACGTTTGTAATGTGGCTGGGTGAACGAATTACAGACAGGGGAATTGGAAACGGTATCTCCATCTTGATTATGATTGGGATTATTGCGGTATTGCCGACCAATTTCATGAACGAAGTTCAAACTACGGCCAATATGATTATTGTTATTGTAGAATTGGCTGGTCTGGCACTTGTAATTGCATCATGTGTGCTTTTAACCCAGGGCACAAGAAAGATTCCGGTACAGTATGCAAAACGAGTTGTTGGGCGAAAGGTTTATGGTGGTACAACTCAATATTTACCACTGCGGGTAAATGCTGCCGGTGTTATGCCGATTATCTTTGCTCAGTCAATCATGTTTATTCCCAGTACCGTAGGAACATTCTTCCCGGATAATGAAACCGTACAGTGGATGACGGCTTGGTCGGCCGATTTTACAGGTGTAACATACTCCGTGGTGTTCTTTTTCATATGTATATTTTTCACATTTTTCTATACGGCCATTGCTGTCAATCCAAAAGAGATGGCAGACACCATGAAGCGTCAGGGTGGATTTATACCTGGCGTGAGACCTGGTAAACAAACCGTTGAATTTATTGATAATATTTTGACCCGAATTACTTTGCCGGGCTCAATATTTCTTTCATTCGTAGCGATTCTGCCGGCAATTGTTGCCAGTATGGGAGTTACGCCGGGTTTTGCCCTCTTTTATGGGGGGACAAGCTTGTTGATTATCGTAGGTGTGGCATTAGACACCCTGCAACAAATAGAAAGTCATCTGATGATGCGTCATTATGATGGCTTTATGAAATCTGGCAAAATTAAAGGCAGAAGGCGAGCCTGATGATTTTTCTAAAAAGTGAATCTGAGATTGAGAAAATGCGCGAAGCTGCTCAATTGGTTTCAAGAACACTTGCAGAAGTGGCCCGCAGAATAGAGCCGGGAGTTGAAACAGGTTTGCTGGATAGAGTTGCTGAAGAGTTCATAAAGAAAAATAGTGCTGTTCCTGCGTTTAAGGGATATGGAGGTGGAATAAACCCTTTCCCTGCAACGCTGTGTATCTCTGTGAATGAAGAAGTTGTTCATGGAATTCCTGGAAAAAGAAAATTAGTAGAAGGCGATATTGTTTCTGTTGATTGTGGAGTAGTTAAAAACGAATACTTTGGCGATCACGCATACACATTTATGGTGGGTGATTGTGATCCGGAAGACGTGAAACTGCTTAAAACCACACTTGAATCACTTTATAAAGGAATTGATAAAGCGGTTCATGGAAAAAAGATAGGTGATGTCGGATCAGCTATTCAAAAGCACTGCGAGAAGCAGGGCTACGGAGTAGTAAGAGATTTGGTTGGTCACGGTATTGGAAAAAATATGCACGAAGATCCCTCGGTACCAAACTTTGGAAAACCGGGCCGCGGAGAACGATTGAGATCGGGTATGACGCTGGCTATTGAGCCGATGATTACCCGTGGCACATGGAAGGTTAAAACCCTTGAGGATGGCTGGACAATCGTAACCGCTGATGGATCAAAAGCAGCACATTTTGAACATGATATTGTAGTTCGTGAAGGTGAAGCTGAAATTCTCAGTACTTTTGATTATATTACTGAGATAACAAAAAATGAAATTTTAGAAACGCATTATGGCTAAACAAGAGCCGATAAAGCAAGACGGTAAAATTTTGGAAGCATTGCCAAACGCACAGTTTCGTGTGGAATTGGATAATGGCCATGAGATACTTGCACATGTTTCCGGTAAGATGAGGATGTATTACATCAAGATATTGCCGGGTGACAGAGTTCAGGTTGAAATGTCACCATACGATTTGACAAAAGGAAGAATAACGTATCGATACAAGTAATTAGGATTTATTATGAAAACAAAATCATCCGTTAAAAAAAGAAGTTCTGATGATAAAATAGTTCGTCGCAAAGGACGTATCTATGTAATTAATAAGAAGAATCCGCGACACAAACAGCGTCAAGGATAAAAATAGGATTTGGTTTATGGCAAGAATCGCAGGTGTAGATTTACCGAAACAGAAACGAGGCATTATTGGCCTTACGTATATATTTGGCATTGGCAGTACTACAGCTAAGGAGATCTTAGACAGTGCTGGTATAGACCATAATATTAAAGTAGTTGACTGGGATGAAGACCAGGTAGCTGCTTTGAGAAAAATTATTGATAATGATCTTAAAGTTGAAGGTGCACTGCGTACCGAAATCAACGCTAACATACGAAGGTTGATTGAAACCGGTAGTTATCGTGGTGTTCGCCACAGGAAAGGTTTACCTGTTAGAGGCCAGAGAACACAAACCAATGCACGTACCAGAAAAGGCAAGAGACGTACTGTTGCCGGTAAAAAGAAAGCGACCAAATAACAGACTAAGTTTAATACACAATGGCTAAGAAACAAAGAAGAGCTGCAGCAGAAAAAGTTGCCCGTAAGAAAAAGAAAAAACAGATTGCTGACCCTAACGGTATGGCATTTGTAAAGGCGACATTCAATAATGTATTGGTTAGTGTTACCGACGCGAATGGCAATGTACTTTCATGGTCATCATCCGGTAAAGAAGGATTTAAAGGGTCCAGAAAAAACACGCCGTATGCAGCTCAACTTAGTGCTGAAACAGCTGCTAAAGCTGCTTATGATATGGGCTTGCGTAAAGTAACAGTGTATGTAAAGGGACCCGGCTCCGGAAGAGAAGCTGCTGTTCGTGCTTTAGCTACAAGTGGGCTTGAGGTAACTACCATTATGGATAGAACACCAATTCCACATAATGGCTGCCGTCCTCCAAAAAGAAGAAGAGTATAAATTTAATTTAGTAAGCATAAGCAAATGGCACGATACAGAGGTCCAAAACAAAAAATAGCACGAAGATTTAAAGAGCCAATCTTTGGCCCAAGCACCGCTCTCGAAAGAAAGCCTTATGGTCCGGGTCAGCATGGCAGAAGTCGATATACCAGAAAATCGGAGTATGCTATACAGCTTGATGAAAAGCAGAAAGCAAAATACACATACGGTTTACTGGAAAAACAGTTCCGTAACCTTTACGAAAAAGCTACCAGGCAGGAAGGTGTAACAGGCGAACTATTGCTCCAAATGCTTGAATCCCGGTTGGATAATGTAGTTTTTCGTCTCGGATTTGCAAGAACACGAAGGCAGGCACGCCAGCTGGTTTCACACAAACATATTGTTGTGAACGGACAGGTGGTAAACATTCCATCTTTTGTGGTTAAACCCGGCGACATGATTACTGTTCGGCCAAAATCGAGAGAGCTGGAGTTGATCAATGATACTCTTCAGAGCTACTCTACCAGTAAATACAAATGGCTCGAAACTGACAAGAAGTCAAAAGCAGGGAAGTTTTTAAATGTTCCCCTGATGGAAGAAATTCCTGAAAATATCAACGTACAGTTGATTATCGAGCTTTATTCTAAATAATAATAACCGTTTTTTAAACATCCAGCTATGAACAGCTACAGTTTACAAATGCCCGAAACTCTTGAAGTAGCAAAAGAGTCAGAAAATTTTGGAACATTTATTCTTCAGCCTCTCGAAAGAGGATTTGGCGTTACCATTGGTAACTCTTTCAGAAGAGTTCTTCTTTCCTCATTACCCGGACTGGCAATTACTGCCATAAAGATTAATGGTGTTGATCATGAATACTCCAGTATTGACGGAGTTAAAGAAGACGTGTACGAGATTATTCTGAACTTGAAGCAAATTCGCTTTAAGCAGGTTGAACAGAGTGGTGGCGTAATTACTATTACCAAAAAAGGACCCGGTGTTTTTTCCGGTAAAGATATTAATGATGCAACAGCAGATTTTGATATACTGAATCCTGATATGTTGATAGCAACACTTTCTGATGATGTTGAATTGGATATTGAGTTACGTGTTGGCAGGGGTAGAGGTTATGTACCTGCAGAAGAGCTCGCTCCCGACTTTGAAGATGATATTAATCTTCTTCCAATCGATGCTATCTTCACACCTATTAAATCAGTACAGTTTGATGTTGAGAATGTTCGTGTTGGCCAGCGTACCGATTATGAGAAGCTGGTTCTGAATGTAACTACTGATGGATCACTCAATGCTAAAGAAGCTCTTACCATTTCAGGTAAGATACTGAAAGAGCATATTGAGAAATTCATTACTGAAAAAATTGAAGAGCCATTCACTCAGGAAGAAGAAGAAGTAGATGCCGAGAAGCAGCGAATAGCAAGTCTTTTGAAAACCAGCATTGAAGACCTGAACTTAAGCGTAAGGGCCTACAACTGCCTGAAGTCTGCCAATATTAATAACATTGCAGAACTTGTTTCAAGAGAAGAGCAGGATCTGCTTAAATTCAGAAATTTTGGTAAAAAGTCACTCACTGAACTTCTTGAAGTCATAGAAGAAAAGAATTTGGAATTTGGAATGGATGTTTCCAAATATCTTGATAAATAAGAGGAAAATAGATTATGCGTCACCAGGTTAAAGGAAGAAAATTAGGCAGAACCACGCCACACAGAAAGGCAACATTGAAAGCATTGAGTGTAGCGCTTATTGAAAATAAGCGCATTCAAACAACCTTGCCTAAGGCTAAGGAGTTGCGCTCATACTTAGAGCCTATAATTACAAAGGCCAAGAATGACACAACTCATAACAGGCGTCAGGCATTTGCAGCCTTACAGGACAAGTATGCTGTTACTGAGCTTTTTGATAATATAGCTCCTGCTGTAGGTGATCGTCCCGGTGGGTATACAAGGGTTTTGAAAATTGGGAAAAGACAAGGCGATGCTGCAGACATGGCAGTGATGGAGCTGGTTGATTTCAACGATGTGAAACCTGAGAAAAGAGAATCTAAGAAGAAACGAACGAGAAGAGCGGGTAAGTCGACTAAGGCTGAGGGTGATGCTCCTGCATCAACTAAGGCAGTGAAAGATGAGCCTGATGTAAAGTCCAAGTCGACAGAGGCTGAGAAGCCTGAAGTGGAAAAAGCAAAGGCAGAAGAAGTTAAAGCTGATGCTACCGCTGAAACTGCAGTTGAAGAAAAAAAGGAAAAGAAAAAAGTTAAATCTGAGAAAGATGAAACTGATTCAACTCCTGAAACTGCTTCTGAAGATACTTCTGGAGAGGATGAAGCCAAGAATGATGCTTCTGAATCGGAAGAAAAGAAGAGCGATAAGTAGCTAATCTAAAAAATAATTCAGTATTCATTTGACATTAGGTGCGTCATGTTTGTATATTGAAAATCTGCCAACGAAATTATTGGCAGGCTGTTCTTTACCATATTAGAGATATAACCAGATTGTTTTTGGTGAGTTTTTGGGTTGAATTCAAAGGAAGTATAGTAACATATACAATGGAGAGTTTGATCCTGGCTCAGGACGAACGCT
>SKRK01000313.1 GCA_007118525.1 Balneolaceae bacterium | reverse complement strand
ATCAAAACCCCATCTCATTCAACCGGCTGATCGCGTGTGTCAGATGTCTTGAATGCTCCGGGTCATTCATCCAGCCCTCTACTGCGGCATTTGGGGTATTCATCAGAATAAGAGCTGAACCGATGCCGGCTATGGATCTGTTTTTATTACCTGCCAAATTTGGGAACATCAATTCGGGCGAAGGCCCATGAAGAAAAAGATCTATCTCACCGCTTTTAATCAACTTTAATGCGATCGTCTTGTCGTTAGTGGTTAGAACCTCAACGCCTGAACCAAAAGATGATTTCAGATCAGAGGCGATCTCTTTCAGCAAACCATGAGAGGTTCCATAAATCAGAATTGATCTGCTTTGAGAAGGAGGATGAACAGCTGATTCTTTCTCAGATGTTCCTGATATGAGATCGGCTTCCAATCGAACATAGTCGGAGGGGGTTTTGAATCTGGTAAAATTGTCGTCAGACATATCGTGCCCTGTTAATTTACAGCAGATTAGTACTATATAAATTTACAAAAGCAGGTTTTTAAATATGTTATATCTGTGTCGCAAGTTGTTGTTTTGAGGTCTTACGCCTGTTATTTTGAGATTTGGCGATCTTTCTCAGGAGGGCTCCGGAAGGCTGATCACAAAAGCGGCTCCTCCCAGCTCAGAATCTGCCAGTTCAAGTTTGCCGTTGTGAATCTGCGTGATGAAATCGTAGCTGAGGCTTAATCCAAGCCCTGTACCCTCACCTGTGGGTTTGGTGGTAAAAAATGGCTCAAAAATTCTCTCTTTTATGTGCTCGGGAATGCCCGGCCCGTTATCTGCAATTTTTATCTCCACATAACCATTTGATCGCCGGCTGGAGATTTGAATTTCAGGGCGATACTCACCATCCACCTTCTTTTTATGATCCCACATTGAATCGATCGCATTTTCAACAATATTTTGCAGCACCTGCCCGATTTTCTGGGGTATGATATTCACCTTTGTGACTGAAGAGTCCAGCAGCATATTTACCAAAACATCCAGGTTGCTGTTTTGAGATTTCTTTCCGTGATAGGCCAGATCGGTATACTCTTTGATGAGCTGATTCAGTTGATAATCTTCAAACTCTCCCTGTCCGCCGCGTGAATGCTGCATCATGGAGCGAACAATGGCATCGGCACGTTTACCGTGCTCATCTATTTTTTTTGTATTAAACGAGAGGTTCTCCATGATGTAATTGATCTCTTCCTTGTCGTTGTTCGCGATGGCTGTTTTTAACTCATCCACAAGCTCTGCGGAAACCTCCGAAAAGTTGTTGATAAAATTCAGCGGGTTCTTGATCTCATGGGCGATACCGGTTGAAAGCCTGCCAAGGGAAGCCATTTTCTCAGCCTGAATGAGCCGGGTTTGAGTTGATTTCAGCTCATGGTAGGCAACCTCAAGTTCACGGGCTTTTTCAAGCTCTGCCGCTTTCAGGTCGTTTTCGGCCTGCAGGGCTTTTGCCTGTGCTTCTGCAGCATTTGACCTGGCAATGGCCGTCTCAGCCTTCAGCTCCGTTTCACGAAGGTGGGCAGCTTCGCGTTCTTGTTTAATTAACCTGGCGCGCTGGAATCGGTCTACACTATAAATGATTGTGCCAAGAACAGCTAAATAGATCAAAAAAGCCCACCATCTTAATAAAATTGGCGGATTCACAGAAAAGCCAAATGAAAGAGGCTCAATCGAGCTGATGCCACTCTCATTTATGGCTCTCACTTCGAATGTATAGAGCTTTGGTAAAAATATAGCAGAGAGGTTGGTGAAGTTCACTCTTGTATCGTATTTCTCGTCCGACCATTCATTGTTAAAGCCGATTAGCCGCGTCTGATAACGCACCTGGCGCTCATTGCCGAAACTAAGAGCTGCATATTCAAAAATAAATTCATTTCGCTCACCTTGTATTTCATTGGCGGAGAAATTTGTCAGCTTAAGTTTTGGAGGAACAGTGTTCATCCTGTCAGCTTCCGGGTTGTATAAGGAAATTCCCTTGGCTGTGCCAAAATAAAGTACTCCATCAGGATCGAATTGAACGGATCCATAAAACCACACTTCGTTATCAATCAGGCCATCACTGCGGGTAACTGTTCTCAATACCGTTCCGGTATCAGGATCTAGCTCTGCAAGTCCCTGGTTGGTACCTACCCACAACTTTTCTGTAACAGGGGAGAGTGCAAAACTTATAGCATTGTTGGCTCTGAGACCATCCCGGGTAGTGATAAGTTTTCTTAAATTTCTCGTTCCATCTTCAAGTATCGCCAGCCCGGTTTGCGTGCCCACCCACATGGAGCCGGATTGCCAGACCATATTTTCAATTTGGTTGGAGGGTGCGCCATTTTCTGTTGACCACCATGGCTCAAAAAGTATATTCGGGCGATCAGAAACCTCATTTTGAATCAGTGTCTCTAAAGTAAATGGCTCGATGCTTCTGTAGATACCCCTGTCTCTGGTGCCAACCCATAAATACCCATTACCATCGAACGCCACGGTATGAAAAATGGCTACCGGAAGTCCTGTTGTGCTGTCTAACGTGTAGAGTTTATCATTTACGAGGGCATAAACCGCTTGGTATGCCGAAAACCAGATGCTTTCAATTTCAGTAATACTCTCCAAATGCTCCTTGATCACTAGTTTTTCAACGGCTGCTATGCCGTTCGCGGCGTATGAGGAGATAAGGGCCCTGGAATTAAACATGAACATCTCATTGCTTTCAGTGGCATTCTCGAGGGGGGTCATATCGGTAAACGAAATACTGTTCAGTCCTCTTGCCGTACCTGCCCACACTCTTCCGGATTGATCATAGGCAAGTCCATTTACCCAGTTGCTTGTCAGGCCGTCTTCCAGTTGAATATACTCTGAGCTAAAATCGCTGTTTATGCAGGCAATACCACCCTCGGAGGTGCCGGCCCAAATACGGCATGGTGTGAGTTGGTTTATGGATGGCAGTACACTGTTTACGGAAGGTGAAGGAAGAACCGGGTTTTCGCCTGCCAGAGACGTAGCTGTCAGGTTTCGAAAGGCTTTATAGTTATACCTGAGTTTGGAAACGCCGCCTGATTGTGCGATCCAAATGTTGTTTTCGCGGTCTTCAAATACGTTAAAGACAATTTCACCAAGAAGACCGTTGATACGCGTGTAAGTATCAATTTGTTCACCGCGAACCGGATCTATAATTTGTATTCCGGATCCCTCACTCGAGATCCAAAGAGTGCCATCAGAAGCAGTTGTAATATCGGGAATATTACTGTTTGAGTTTGTTTGAATATAGATAAATTCTTTTCTGTTCCCGGTTTCATTTAATCTCCAGACGCTGCCGTCTTGCTCCCCTCCCCAAAGTGTACCATCGGGGCTTTCATACAGGGTATTTGTATTCCTTTGCGTGCCCGTATTGAAGATTTGAGAAATAGCATCATCATACTTTAGTAAATCCCCCCCCAATAAAGACGCCCATACGGTACCATCCCTTCTTGCCACAATTGATCTGACCGCGAGTTCATCTTCGTTTCCATGGATTGATGTGGAAAGTGTATCCGATTCAAAAGTGCCATCATTGGTAAATCTGTATCGTACTAACCCTACTCTTTCTGTTCCAACCCATAAATTACCCTCCAGATCTGTGGCCATTCTGTTGTGATTCACGGCTACATTGATGAGCTCTGTGCCCTGTATTTGGCGGGTAAATTGGATTTTTTCTCCGGCCTCATAGTCCTGAAGGGGTTTCTCGGAAACCACAACTCCTCCATTAGAGCTAACCCAAAGTCTGCCGGCCGGCCCTTCAATCATATCCCAAACCGTCAGGTCGGAGAGGCCGTCTTCAAGTCCATAAATCTCAAGGCCCACACCATTGTATCGAACCATGCCTGAGGAATAGACGGCAAACCATATGTACCCCTGGCTGTCCTGATAAACCTTATGGACTTCTGCAGAGGGAAGGGGGTTTAATTCGTTGTCAGGTGTATAATGTGTAAACGGGAGGACCTGGCCTCCCGATACACATGGAATTAAGACGATCAGAGCAACTGTATATAGCAGGATATGTTTCATAAATATTCCAAACGTACCTTAAGTTGCACCATAATTAATTAATTTCCTATTCCGCCTCCGCCTCCATTGAAAGATAGCAGCAGGTCGCCGGAACTTTTAATACTTGATGACGTGGTTGTGAACGTGTATGTCTCATATGTTGTACTATTCATCATCAGTGAGAAACCGGATGTTGGAGGTGGATCTAAAGTCACAGCTGCCGCCGCACCGGTTTTCAGAATAACCAGATTAAAATCTGTCAGTACTTTGCCATTTTCGTCAAATGCGCCATTTTCACTTACAACATTCAGTTTTGCGGCAAGCAGATTTGCCCGCAGCACTTCAAGCTCTGTACTTCTTCTCTTTAAAGTAAGTATTTCTTCTGCTTTTTTTAACCTTTCATCGTCTTCAACTCCGAAATCAAATTTATAGGTCAGGTCTAACATATCAATCT
>SKRK01000281.1 GCA_007118525.1 Balneolaceae bacterium | reverse complement strand
GGCTTGTCTTTTTCCTGGAATCGGAAACCCATACAAAATTTCGTGTGATTAAGCGGCCTCACTTCTACATAATAGTCTTCGTGATCAATAACACGATCAACCTCAAAATCTTCACTTACTTCTTTATAGTTGATCTTAAAGTTCAGATCGATATTAGCAAACTTGAAGTTCCATTCAACATATTTTTTTATGCCTTTTGGGCCAACAATCGTCAATGGTTTTTCCCGACGCTGCAGCTGCAGTGTGGAAAGCAATCCAATTAATCCCGAATAGTGATCTACATCAAAATGGGAAATAAAGATATTTTCTATCTTTGATCGTTTTAAGCCTGCCTGCAGCATTCGCATTTGAGCATTCTCACCGCAATCAAAAAGGTGAATTTCACCTTCGCGCCATAGGGCAACGGATGACAGGTGTCGTGTTGCTGTTGGAGTAGCGGATGCGACTCCTAGTGGTACAATAATCATAGTTTCTCCTGTAATGTTTTGGGGCTTTTGCCATTCAAACAAAAGATACCCGGTTTCTGAGATTAAATTTGAGCAAGTTCCTGTTCGAGTAGTTGTTTTTGGTACATTCGTGAATAAGATCCTTTTCTTTCGAGTAGTTCATTATGAGTACCCTCCTCAATTATTGAACCATCTTCAATATAAAAAATTGTATCAGCGTTTTTTACTGTAGAAATTCGATGCGAAATTGTTAGTGTCGTTTTGTCTTTTAATTGAGTATTCAGGTGTTTTAGGATCGCATCTTCAGTGTTTGTGTCAACCGCACTCAGCGAGTCATCCAGTATTACAATTTTTGGCTTCTTTATGAGTGCTCTTGCAATAGCGGTTCGCTGCTTTTGCCCCCCCGAAAGTGTAATGCCCCTTTCACCAACTATGGTCTCAAATTTTTTCTCAAAATCCAAAATATTGTCCAAAACCTGAGCGCTTTCTGCTGCTTCCTTAATTTCACTCATGCCGGCATGGTCAACGCCGAAGGCAATATTCTCTTTTATGGTTGTTGAAAATAGAAACGTTTCCTGGGGAACATATCCAATAATGCGTCTTAAAGTGGACAAATTCCAATCTTTAACATTCACTCCATCCACCAGAATGTCACCCTCTGTTGGGTCAAAAAGTCGCGGTATCAAATTTACAAGCGTTGTTTTTCCGGCTCCTGTTCGACCCACAAAAGCAACTGTGCTGCCGGATTTTATCCGAAAGTTGATATTTTTGAGAGCATATTCTGATGCTTCGGGGTATTTGAAGCTGATATTTTTAAAAACTATTTCACCCTTAGCTTCAGCCGGTTCAAAGGAACCGCTTTTATCCCTGATATCAATTGGCTCAGATAAAACGGCGTCAATTCTCTCCCATGAGGCCATCGATTTTTGGAACGTATTCACTGTATATCCCAAAGATGCCACAGGCCAGGTGAGGTAGGCCACATAAATCACAAATTCCGCAATATTACCTACCGTTATCAGGCCGTCAATAACCATTAAACCTCCCTGCCAAATCACAATAACTACAGAAACACCAATTAACAGATTCAGGGTTGGGTGAAATAGAGATTCAATCATGTCGAGTTTTAACTTTTTCCTTCGATACGAATCACTCTCTTTTTCAAAACGATTCTGCTCATGATCAAGACGGTTGTAGGCTTTTATCAGCCTGATGCTGCTAAAACTCTCCTGTGCACGTTCGGCCAGGTTTGAATACTGTTCCTGAATAATCAACTGGTATTTGTTAATAAAACCACTTACCCAATAGGCAAAGGCAGATAAAAATGGCAGTGGCAAGAGCGCCCAAAATGTTAATTGAGGGTTTACGATAATCATCATGGTGATAATGAATCCGGCCCTGGTAATGGTATTTAAGGTGTACATCAAAACCGGACCGAAATATTCTCTGACCCTTCCAACATCTTCGGTAGCCCTTACATAGATTTCACCGGATCTGTTAGAAGCAAAGAATCGCTGTGGCAGCTTGAGAAGTTTATCAATAACCTTGTTTCGGATGTCAAACTCGATTTTGCGTGAGCTAACAATCAGGGTCTGCCGGGTGGCAAAAAGGAGAATACCATAGAGAAGCACCGTACCTATGAGCAGAAGTGAATTAAACGCAAGAATTGCACCGGCTTCGCTTGAAAAGAGAATTTCATATACAGAATCGTATTGTCCGGCATACTCTTCTCCCAGAAGTTCCACTTCATCCATAGTTCTGCGGATGAGAACAGGAATCCAGATTAAAAAGAAATTTGAAGCCGTAAGAAAGAGGGCTCCAAGAAATATGATTCCTTTGTAATCCCGTAAATAACGATTCAATTTCTTCAGTGAATCCACTTTCGGGTAATTAATTGAGAATTAGATCAGTAAACCTTTCTAAGGCCTGATTCATTCAATTCACTGATCGCCAAACTTTTCAATCCAATGTTTTGCAAGATGATAACCCGACCTGTACGCAGCATCAAGATCATTACCCCCAAAATAGTCGCCAATTAATGCCAGGGGAGACTTCTCATCTTCAAGTTCTAGAAATGGTTCATTATATATGCTTATCGGACGGCTATACCGCCAAAAATGAAGTTCTTTCCACTCGGGTGTTGATGCCCAGCCTCCGGTGATGTTAGCAACTTCTTTTAGCAGTATTTCCGAAATCTGTTCCGGATCGGAATCCCGATGTGTTCTTGAGAATGAGTCTGAGGTATGAATAACCAGTGAGCACTTCTGTCCGTTATCGCGTTTTGTTGCTTCGTTGGAGATGAATTCGATCGGGCTGTTCCTGCACTGAATGCCCTCCCATTCCGGCACATCAACATCCTTTCCATAACCAAGCATGAATGAAAAAGCCGGTCGATAGTTGACTTCGTCGATGATACTGACAATTTTAAGAGTATTGATCTCATCAATGGTTGTATTCAAGAGCCCGTAGGCTTGAGGAGCCGGAGCAGCTATTATAACGGCATCTGCCTCAAATGTGCCGCTTGTTGTTAGGTTAATCATCCAGGTTCTCTTTTTTGAACGATTTTTACCAATATGAGTGAGCCCACCTGCCGTGGTTCCGGTTTTTACATCCACCCAGCGGCTAAGGTACTTTCCTATTGAGTTCATTCCATTTAAAGAGGTGTATATAGCGCCAGTTTCTGAGTATGGATTTTTTGAGGCTAAATTATTGCCATTAAAAAAAAGAAATTTTTCTCCCCATAATTTAACAAGTTTCTTCTCCAGCAGTTCAGCAGTAAAAGATTGGAATTCCGGAGAGCGCGCTTCAAACCATGATACTCCGTGGTCCATCTTGTATGAGAGATCTTTGCCGGCATAGCGTGTTGCCATTCTTCCGCCAAGCCCTTTGCTTTTTTCTAAAATTGTAACTTCATGACCGGCTTTTGCCAAATGTCTGCCAGCCGTTAAACCGGCAATACCTGCACCAATAATCCCAATTACCATATTCTTGTTTAACTTTTTTCAATTATTTTTGAGGTCAGTAAGAAACTGAATTTAAAGAACTATTTACTCCGCTTCTTAAGTATTTTTTAATGACCTGTAAGAGCGCCGAATTTGCCGGGCACCGAAAACCTTAATTTAGATTGTATAGAGAGTTACAACCGGAGTTACAGCCTCTTTATCAAGCAGTGCAGGCCAATAGGCCACAATTTCACTTGCTTTTGGTCTGCCGCCGGCAAAACCTGTCACGCCGCTTGGGCCGGTCAAAATCAGCGGGGCTATCTCTTTGCCAAAACGGTCTAATGATTCTTTCGAATCACCATGTACTGAAATTCTGAGCTGTACTTCATTTAGTTCACTATTGTCTTTTTCAAGTACCGTTTGGTCTTCATTACATGCATTTAGTCCTACAAATTCAATATTTGTCTCTCTGAACTCAATACCCAATTTATCAGCCCGCTTTAAAAGCAGTTCACCCGCAACTTTGGCTTTCTTTAAGGCATCAGGCCAACAGTAAACTAACGTTGATGAGAGTTTAAAGCCGTCTATATAGCTTGCCGATATCTTATAGGTTGGGGTATGCGGTTTTCCCTTTATTCCCCACACTTTTACCCTGTCTTTGCCATCCTGTTTTAGCTGAACAGTGGTAAAATCGGCAATGCAATCCGGAGTGATATACTCTGCAGGATTGCCAATTTCATAGAGTAGCTGCTCTTTAACCGTCATTTCAGAAACCAACCCTCCGGTTCCTTCATGTTTAGTCACATAAAATGTGCCGTCAGGCAAGGCTTCGATGATGGGGAATCCCAGGTCCGTGAAATCTTCAATCTCTTCCCAGTCGGTGAAGTTACCTCCCGATACCTGACCACCACACTCGATGATATGACCGGCAATAGTACCCGTCGACATAAGGTCATAATCTTCGAAGTCCCATCCGAATTCATAAACCATTGGTGCAAGTGTTAAGCCGGTATCTGTAACCCGGCCCGTGATAACAATATCGGCCCCTTTCCTCAGTGCTTCTACAATAGGTTTACAGCCAAAATAGACGTTGGC
>SKRK01000105.1 GCA_007118525.1 Balneolaceae bacterium | reverse complement strand
GACTGTTCGACCAAGGTTTCAACCAGGGGGTTAACATCCAGCTGGATTGGCATATTCTGCGCATAGCCTGCAAAAGGATACAGTAAAAAGAGCAGTAAGATATGAGGTTTCAAGGATTTCAATTGATGGACCACTGTTTATGCCTATTCATATTCAACCGTGATCGTGATGGTTCCAATGTAGTTTCCGGCATTTACATTCCCAACATTGATCTCTCCGTAAAGATAGAGGTATGCCGTTTCATCAACTTCGCTTTGATTGAACGCTTCTGTTGGCGGAGGCGGAGGCGGCCCCGGAGGCTGCTGCTGCCTGGCCAGGATTGGGAATCTTGCATTACCTGTATTGGTGCCCGATACCGGAATAAAAACGGCATCGGATATATTGTTTTGTGCCCTGTTGGCATAGGCAGATCTTAGTGTAAAAGGAATGCTTTTCTCCGGATCCCCGCTGTTTTCCAGGTTGCCGTTAAGGAGCAACTCTCCATCCCCAATAATCTGTACTCCCACATCCAGGTATTTTACTCCAAGAAGGGAGAGCACATAGGCATCTATCAGCTCTACCTGGTAAATGCCGCCGCCCGCAACAATTGGCCCGTCAAACTCCAGGTCACCCATTGAAATATTCTCAAGGGTTATGGTATATGTGCCATATCTTCCAAACTCGATCTCCTGAGCGTAGAGGGCCGGTGGGGTTATCAGCAGAAGCGCTGACAAGATCACTGCGCTGCAAACTATTGGCAAAGATGCCTTGAGCTGGTTTGGCATCTGTAGAACTATTTGGCGGATATGTTTTTTAAAGGTTATCAACTCGTCAAATATACTCTACCTCTACAGTAAATTCCCCTTCATAACTTCCGGGTTCAACTTCACTCAGATTCACGATGCCGCCTACCCAGATAAAAAATTCTCCATCTTCATTAAACAGCAGGTCTCGAACATCCTGGTCTAAAAGTTCAGCCGTGTCCTGTTCATCAATTCTGTTCCCGGCAATGATGTAGTTAAAAGCTATTGTTCCGGGCCCGTCGGTATTACTCAGGTCGCGTTCGCGAAGATAATCCAGTCGAAACTCTGCATTTGCCGATCCCCGAATAACGAGTTTTCCTGCACGCGGACTCATAACGGGATCAATGTTTATCACAGAATTATCTATCTCTATTTCATCGAAATCGATCGCCTGTATCGTAATTGTTTCCAGGGTGCTGTTAATTGTTGCGTTCACGCTTATCGTAACCGCATTGCCGTTTTGGCCATACAACCCTGTTGTTGCTATTACCGAGAGTAGTATTGCAAATAGAGATTTTAGCATGTTAGATTGGGTAGTAGGCGGACTGACGGATACAGTTGTCATAAAAATCCTCAGATTTTGCCGGTAATACCAGTTAGTCTTTTTTAATTATGCTGGTAAGAATTACCGGCCGGTTTGCTCATAGATCCGAATCAGCTCATTTCGCTTAATCTTTCCAAGCGGTGTTTTTGGGAGTTCCTCTACTTCAATAAACTCTTTTGGAATTTGAAAACCGCGTAATTGTTGTTTCAACTCTGTTCTAAGTTTTTTGGTATTGAAGAACTGATTATTAAGTACAATGTAAGCCACAACTCTTTGTCCCCAATTGGGATCGGGTATGCCAATTACGGCACTCTCACTGATTTCATCGTACCTGTTCAGTACCAATTCCACATGCAGTGGGTTTACATTCTCACCGCCCGTAATGATCAGGTCTGACCGGCGATTTTCTATAAAAAGATGACGGTTACGGTTCAGATGGCCATAATCACCTGTATTAAACCATCCATCACTGTCAAACATATCTTTGTTCAGTTTTTTATTGAGATAACCGTCAAATACCTGAGGGCCTTTCAGCCATATCCGTCCCTTTTCAATAGGAGGCAGGGGCTTGCCGTCATCATCCCGTATCTGAATTTGATTAGGGGGAAAAACGGTGCCTACACTTGCTTTTGGAGGGTAGGTTCCGCTTGGGTTCAGCATGGCATTCGCTGCAATTTGAGCACAGGTTTCCGTCATTCCATAGCTCGATACGATTGGGACTCCGCGCATTACCGCATTGTTAATTAATACGGGCGATATCGGGCCGCCTCCAAGCAGTATTGCTTTAAATCCGGAATGAATTTGAAAAACAGGATCCTCCAGAATCCTGCTAAGCATGGTAGGTACCAGTGAGGCTACTTCAAAAAGTCTGTTTTCAGATAAAAAAGTTCGCACACCATCCAGTTCAAACCGGTTCATGCGAAAAATGGCTGAATGGTATAGAATAGATCGAAGGATGACGGATATCCCGCCTATATGATTGAGCGGCAAACACAACAACCAGTAGTGATTTTTTTGCGGTTTAAAGTTTTGAGCCGATGAGTGCGCTGCGTAAAAAATTTGCCGCCGCTTAATCGGAACAATCTTTGGCGTACTTGTTGATCCCGAAGTTAGAAATAGCCCGGTCACTAATTCCGGTTTATCCAGAGAAAAAAGAGTTGGGTTTGCCGGTGCTTCATCGCTGAGCCAGTCTTGAGTAATGGCGAGATGAGGTTTGCCAATCATTCGGCTAAACCGCTTCGGTTGATCGGAGTAATAAATTGGCGGGTCTACTGATTCAAGCGCCTGGCGGATATCCAGGTCGGATGAATCGGGATGGAGAATAAAAAATGGAATCTTGAGCAGAAATGCACCTGCAATCAAAAATGCCAGCTCATCTGAACTGTCGGAAATGATCAACAGGGGTTTGTTAACCGAAAAGGTGTAATCCTTTAGTTCGTCATGCAGACGATTTGTAAAAGAGTAGAGGCTGGCATAGTCGTAGATGTGATTTTCAGACGCCAAAAAATAGAAATCTTCCGGAGGAAGATGAAATTCCGGAACCTCATGTTTGTCCAGTATCATAATCAAATAATTTTTTGAATTAAGGACGGATCAAAATCATCAATCTTGTGTTTTTTAAAGAACTCCGCTTTGGTTCGAATCATACCGTTCTTTGCGACAGGCCCCTTGCCAAGGTCTTTTCTAAATAAGTAACCCGTTTGTAATCCATGCGCCCTCTTTGGGTCACCTAAAAGTGATGCCACGGTTGAAACCATCGATCTGCCAACAGCCGATTCAAGTGTTGTTGTAACAACCACATCATTTAGAAGACTTCTGTAACGTACTATTGTTTCATCTAATTGAAAAATATTCCCCAATAATGTTGGCTTGATAATCATTACAGCTTCCGGCAGTTTTTTCAGAGCGATTTCAAGCACAGGAATTGATGAAATTGATTCATCAAATGCAATGGGTATAGAACTATTTTTAAGAAAATCAGGAAGATCATTGAAATCAACAGTGTAGAAAGGCTCTTCAATGTACTCTATGGGGAGGTCTGATAATTTTGAAAAAGAAGTTTCAATCGTTTCGGCCGGCCAGGAACGGTTTGCATCAAGCCGGTATGAAAGATCCGGAAAGGTCCGGCTGGCCTTGTGCAGAGCCGCAGCAAGATCATCGATTGGATAGGGCGCTTTGATTTTAATCGTGCGTATTCCGGCTCTGTAACTTTGCTCAACACTCTCAATCAGCTCATTTTCAGAAAGTGATCCAATCAGCGCATTTATTTCTATTGCAGGTGACGGTTCCCGGTCAAAAAATTTGGCGAACTGACAGGGGTCTCTTTGGAACAGGATTTCAATGCCCATATAACTGATGGCAAATTGAAGCGAAGCACTTTGAGGAAGCGTGTTGAGAAATGATTTAAGCTGGTGTGCCGAGAAGTCGGAACAAAAAAAGGAGTTGATCTCATCTTTCGATCCTTTTAACTGTGTGCCAATCTCCTCAAAGGTTTCGGTTGAAAATCCGGGGAGGGGAGAAGCTTCGGTAACACTTTCATAACCATTGTGAGAGAACTGAATCAGGTATCCGGCTCTCACTGTAATGGTGCCGGCGCCGGTAATAAGCGGTTGCCTGAATGGAAGCCGATATGTATAAAGTGATAGCATGGATTTATAATAAGGTGCCGATTGAGAAAAGAATGCCGTATAGAACCATGAATTGAGCAGTTCGTTCAAGCGTTTGGTTCAACGTCCGTTTATCCTCGTGATACCAAACCTGGCTGTTTAACTTTCGGGCAATCGGAAGGCACAGGTATGAGAGCATAATCCATAGTGAAAAATTATGGAAGTGATAGAGAAAAACAGGAATGATAAATGCAATGGCAAGCATGGAGAGATACTCTATTTTTAAGGCCATCTCGCCAAACAGAACTCCAAGTGTTCGTTTGCCGCTCAGTTTATCTTGTACCACATCACGAAGGTTATTCACAACCAGGATGTTCACACATAAGGCGCCAACCGGAAGAGAAATCCAAAAAGAGATGCTGCTCCATTCAAGTGCGTTCACATAGTAGGTGCCCATTACGGCAATAATCCCAAAAAAGATGAAGACAAACAGATCGCCCAGGCCATTGTAGCCAAGCGGGAATGGTCCGCCGGTATAGAGTATACCAAACAGAAG
>SKRK01000158.1 GCA_007118525.1 Balneolaceae bacterium | reverse complement strand
GGGGGAGGAGGCTTGGGCAGACTGATCTCTATCTTATCGCCCGGCTGCATCACATATGAAGATTTTTCGACTTTACCGTTCACAAGTACATAGCCGCTTTTTATCGCTTTTTGAACCTTGTTTCGGGTAGCATTTTGAACAAACGATGAAATATACTTATCCAGCCTGATATCGGTGTGTTGCCCATCAGGAACTTCAATAAGATACTCGGTACGAGTCGGGTTTTCTTTTTCTAATAGCATAGCTTTATATAATACAAAAAATCTGCCTTCTATATGCTTAAAACAGCCTCTTGAAAATAATTGAAAAAACTTTGTAAGGGATTGTGATTTTTGGGTTCATACTAATAGTGAATGAAACAAACTGAGGCACTTACCTCTAATCGTTGTAGTAGCCAGGTTTAGATATACCGGACGAAGAAGAGCTTTTCAATGAGGAATTTTAACGAAATCAAGAGATGAAGAAGACCGCAGGCAGATGAAAATTCTGTCGGCGGTTTTTTTATTACCTGCCAGAAACTTTCTGCCTCAGCTGTATACCGGTTTCATAAAGGCTGTTATCGCGAATTAACTCCACCTTCATGGTATCTCCCACTTCAAACTCCCTAAGAAGCGCCCATGCATGCATCTCGCTCACTACCCGTTCATCGCCAATACGAACGATCACATCGCCGGGCATAATACCACCCTCAAATGCAGGGCCGTTTTTATTAACGCTCGTAACCAGTAATCCCTGAACATAAGGAAGCCGGTATCTGTAAACGAGCTGTTCGGTCATGGATGTAAACTCCAACCCGGGATCATAATCGAGCATAACCACACCGCTGGTAAGCAGTTGAGAAATTACCCGCTCAATTCTGTTGCTTGGAATAGCAAAACTCAATCCCACAAACCCGGCACTGGTACCACCGGTATAGATAAAGGTGTTCATGCCAATCACATTTCCTGCACTGTTTAACAGCGGGCCGCCTGAGTTGCCCCTGTTTATAGCCGCATCGGTTTGGATCATATCTATATAGACGCGGGGATTGTTGGGATCGGGGTTGAAATCACGGTTTTTTGCGCTTACCACGCCGACGGTAACCGTGGGATTACCGTCATCAAAAAGGCCAAACGGGTTGCCCAGGGCGATAGCCCATTCTCCTACTATTACATCGTCAGAATCGCTCAGCTCCACATACGGAAACGTGGCTTCCGACTCAATGCGAAGCAGCGCAATATCGGTTAACTCGTCTATTCCAATCAGTTTCGCTTTAAAGCTAGCGCCGTCAGTTGTTGACACCATAATTTCTGATGGACTTTTACCAACCACGTGTTGATTTGTAACTACAAGTCCATCCTCACTGATAATAAAACCGGAGCCCATATTTGTATTCTCACGAGGCAACTGTCCGCCAAAAAAATATCTGAAAAACTCATCGTGAGGAGATTCGAAGCGCCTGACTGTTTCGGTGGCCATCACGCTAACCACAGCAGAACTGGCCTTCTCCACAGCCATCGTAATGGCGTTTGTCCGGCTCAGGTCAATAGTTACGCCTTCAGCTAAACCGCTTCTTTCAGAGAACTCTTCTGCAGTTGGCGTATTGTTGTTAACATTTGCCGCTGAGAATGGGACTTCATCCTGATCTTCCGGCTGAATATTCTCCAAAACAGGGTCATTGCTGCATGCGGTGCTGAATAGAATCAGCAGTATACTTATGCTATAGAGTAGAGTTGCTTTCAAACTGTTACAGCTGTTTTTTTCCAATTTCGATGGTATCGGCAATCGCTTTTTCCAGAGGCCCCGGGTGCCAGGCTCCGGCTGCTTTTTTATGGCCGCCGCCGCCGAGTTGACGTGCCCAAATGTTGACATCGATTTCACTGCGTGACCTCAAACTCATTTTGATCCCGTCTTCATTCAGATCCTTGAATATAATGGCGGCTTTTACGCCCTGCAGGCTCAGCGGATAGTTCACAAACCCATCTGTATCCACGTTACTGGTGCCCGTATCGTCCATCATCTGTTGTGTAACGTACATCACTGCTATATGATTATCCTGATAGAGTTCAATAGTGGTAAGAGCTTTGCTAAGCAGCTTATACTGCGCTAACTTCTTGTTTGAATAGAGCTCTTCAATAATCTCATTTGGCTTGAAGTTCCCCCGGCGAAGAAGATCAGCCGTAATTTCAACCGTTTCGGGTGTCACACTGTCGAACTGCAGGGAACCGGTATCGGTAATAATTCCTGTATAGAGTGCTTTTGCCGTATTCTCATCTATCTGTTCAGCATCGTGTTCGGAAAAAAGCTTATAAATCAATTCACAAGTTGAGGAAGCTTCAGGAACGGATACCATCACATCAAATCCGTTTTCAGGATCAGGATGGTGATCTACAATCATCATCGGCCACGAATATTTTTTCTGCCACTCTTCCAGTTCCCCAAACCGGTGAACTGCGTTTCCGTCAACTAAAATGATTAAGTCGCAGGAAGCCACCATCTCTTCGGTTGGTTTTTGGATCGGGAAATAGTCTAAAAGCCACATAAGGTTTAAGGGTACATCATCCTCATTAAACGCTTTGGCCTCATATCCGTTTTTTTCAAGCCACCGGCATAAGGCAATCTGCGAGCCTACGCAATCGCCGTCAGGGCGGAGATGAGAAAAAACCCCTATACGTTTCTTATTTTTCAGTTTATTGATGAACTCTTTAAACATAATTTCTTTATTCTGGAGCAGTTTTTTTAAGTAGACTAAAATGACGTTTCTGCCAACAGATAGCAAGCCCTGATAAGCAGAAGAGTTCAGTAACGCACCCAAAGTTCCAATAGTTTAAAAACAACAGATATGAAGGCGGTTATTTTATGCGACGGCAAGCCACCACGCTTAAATCAGCTTAAAGGTCAGATCAGCGATCATATTCTTCTCATTGCGGCTGACGGAGGCACGCGCATGGCGCAGCAATTTGATCTTATTCCGGATGTTATTGTCGGTGATTTTGACAGTTACCGGCCCACCGGAAACGAAGAGGCTGAGGTGATCCATGATCCCGGCCAGGAGACCAACGATCTTGAAAAGGCCCTTTCCATTGCCCTTCAAAAAGGAGCAGAAGATGTTATTGTGTTTGGAGCTACCGGCAAGCGGCTCGATCATACCCTGAAAAACCTTTCGGTGTTGAAACAGTTCGATTCAAAATTTAAATCACTGATCTTTAAAGACACTTATTCTGATATCTTGCTGATCCAATCCCCATTTCGAACCGAACTGCCTAAAGGCACTTCAGTCTCGCTTTTCCCCCTCTCAGGCAAGGTTGAAGGCATAACCACAAAAGGACTTTTATATCCGCTGCATAACGAAACGCTTCAAAACGGTGTTCGGGATGGGAGCTCAAACAGAACTGTAAAAAAAGAGGTCGAAATTGAGTTTAAAAAGGGAGACCTTCTTCTCTTCATCAATCATTAATTACCTAAATAACTGATTTTGGACGCAGCTTTTTCCTGGATCGACTGGTCGTTTGTAGTAGTTTACTTCTTTTTCCTGATCTGGCTAAGCTGGAAAAAGGGCTGGAGTGCAGAATCTGAAGAGGATTTTCTGCTTAGCGGCAGAAAAGTAACCCTGCCTGCGTTTGTTGCCACCCTAGTCTCAACCTGGTATGGAGGCATTCTGGGTGTGGGTGAGTGGAGTTATCAGTTCGGGATCTCTCAATGGTTAATCCTGGGGGCACCTTTTTATCTCTTTTCCGCACTTTTTGCCATTTTCCTGGCGGGCAAAATCAGGCTGAACAAAGCATTAACCATCCCTGAAGCTATTGCCAACCGCTACAGCGACAAAGCCGGCCGGCTGAGTGCCCTGCCGATCTTTATTCTTGTGAGTCCCGCTCCCTACATTTTAATGCTAGGGCTACTCTTTCAATTTTTGAGCGGAGGGGATGCTCCATTTCTTTTTTATGCGTCTCTTGTTGCCCTCTTTTCGGTTTTATATATCACCATCGGGGGATTCGGCGCCGTTATCAGAACAGATGTTCTTCAGGTTGTATTGATGTTTTCTGGCTTCATCGTTCTGCTGATTTTCGCATGGAGTGAGTTTGGCGGTTTGGGTACAGTGTGGAATGCCGTACCCGATAGCCACAGAGACATCACCGGAGGGAATACCATTCAGTATATCCTGGTTTGGTTTTTCATTGCTCTCTGGACGTTTGTGGATCCCAGTTTTCATCAGCGTGCCGCTGCGGCAGAATCGCCTGAAATTGCAAGAAAGGGTGTTTTTGTATCCATTCTGTTCTGGATGGCGTTTGACTTTTTAACCGCCTTTGCCGGACTCTATGCATTTGCAATTTTAGGCCCCGACCTTGCCCAGCCGGTACTGGCTTATCCCATGCTCGCCGACCAGATACTGCCAATTGGCCTGAAGGGATTCTTCTTTATCGCGCTCCTGGCCACTATTATGTCGACACTGGACAGCTACCTGTTCATATCCGGGCAAACCCTCGGGCGCGATTATCTCGCCAGGTACTTTCCGGCAGTAAATCCAAACCTGCTTACAAGAAT
>SKRK01000128.1 GCA_007118525.1 Balneolaceae bacterium | reverse complement strand
GGGGTGAGTCCATCAAAAAGAGGCTACACTTTCCGTTTTATTCAGCTCATCAAAAAGTTCATCATAGCTGTCAATCATCCGGCTCCAGTCGAGATGTTTATTGATGTTCTGGAGTGATGATTTGGGTAAGGGTTTTGTTTTGCCGGTAAGCAGATCTTTCATAATGTGAAAGAGTTCATCTTCCGACTTGTACAGTACAGGAGCATGCAATAGCGGGTTGTGAAGGCTTTCGGGTATCAGCTCGGGGTAGTGCAGCTGCATGGGAACCACAGGGTGACAGCCACAGTAAATCGCCTCCATTATAGCCACGCAGAAGAATTCATAGGTTGCCGTCGACACCACAATATCACCCGAATGAAGCAGCTTGCTGTAGTTTTCCACGTTATCTACATAGCCAAAATGGGTGATCTGATCTCCAAATCGTTTCCAGGCCCGTTCAAACTCTTCCGGTTTCTGATGCTGAGAGTCGCCGGCAAGAATCAGGTCAAATTCAAGATCGATATCGTTTAACCGGTTCAAGACTTTAAAAAACATGGCCGGATTTCGATCAAACTGCCATCGCTGGTTCCAGACAATTACGGGCCGCTTATTATTCTGACGGGTATCGGGTTGATTGTCAAAAACTGACAGGTCCAGGCCGGGATACATCACCATGCTCTTCTCCCTTATTTGGTCAACCGTGTTGTAGGTTTTATCATCGGGGAAATTGTCAAGAAATCTTGGCAGCGCCTCCAGCAGATCTTTCATATGGAACCTTGATGAAAACAGGAGCTTATCGGCCGTAAGCATGCTCAGGTAATTTATGTAGCAGTAGGTCAGGTCTCTATCCTCTCCCTCAGGTATGGGTTGTGTGAGCTGGTTTTCGTGCATCACCATAATTTTAGGCGTATGGGCAAACCGGGGATTGGTAAGAGCCAGGAATGCGGGAAGATTGGTCATACTGCTTACCAGAAGCAGATCAATCTTCTCATTTACATGGCTGGTCATTTCGGCAAGCTTCACTGAATCACCATGCATGCGCCATTTCCAGCCCTTGTAATTCAGTTTAATGGGAATAACCTGATGGCGCGAATGTTCCTGGAGCCCTCTCAAAAAGGCTTTGTGTGATCCGCTGTAAAAAGGCTCGACTGCAAGTATGTTCAAGGTATTCCGTTTAATAATTTATGATGAATGAGAAATAAGGGAGTATACCGGTCAGAATCAAATAAGAAGTTGATTTGAATGGAAATATATTTTTTCTGCCTATGGTTCAAGGGCAGGGCCCAAGTGGCGCTATAACGACATCCCGATCTTTCGGAAGTTCAGAACTAAGACTAATAGATTTTTTGGTACTTTTGCATCAAAGCAAAAGTACAGGAGGAAGTCTCCTAAAAGGTTCGATTCAGACCAAGGCACCTAAATTGAAGGATTTGCGATTTGCAATATCCGAAGTCCGATTTAACGATTGATAGAACAACCCGGTCTTGAATTCGCAGCGAAGCGGTGCTTAGGTGTGTTGACCTTGTTTATTTGTTTGTTCTTCTATATTAAAAAATCTGAGCGTTGGTGTTGCGAAGCAGTGCTTCGCGGTACAGGGTACACGAAAAACCCAAAACAGAAAGTTTTGAAATTGAGTTGCCGCGGGTTGACTATTTATGGATAGACCAAAAAAAGGCCCCTTTTTTCAAAGGGGCCTTTCAGATAGTGTTTGGTTACAAATAATACTATTTCACGAAGAGCATCTCGCGATAGATCGGCAGCGGCCAGTAATCGTCCGCCGTAAACCTTTCGAGTAAATCCACGCAATCGCGAATTTCAGTCATCGCAGGTATAACCTTCTCTTTATACTCCTTGCACTGTTCGAGCACATCTCCGCCTTTGAGTGCACCCTGAACTTTGGTAAGATTATCAAGAGCTTTGCCCAGGTCATTCAGGGCATTGTTAACCGTATTCAACATATTTACGGATCCGCTGTTTTTCAGGCCAAGATCTTTGGTCTCTTTAACTGCCGATGCAAGTTCGGTAATGTATCGAATTGCCGCAGGGTATACCATTGTTCTGGCTATCGCCTCAGTGGTGTCAACTTCGATATTCAGGTTAGTCACATACTGTTCAGCCCAGATCTCAAGCCGGGAGTGAACCTCACGGCTATTCAACACCTTATACTTTTCAAACAGATCTATGTTCTTTTTACTCGTCAGCAATGGAAGCGCATCAGCGGTGGTTTTGAGGTTCAGTAACCCTCTCTTCTTCGCCTCTACCTGCCAGTCGTCAGAGTAACCGTCACCATTAAAGACAATCTTATGTGTCTCTTTCAGTGTATCAACGAGCACCTCTTTCAGCGATACTTCAAGATCTTTGGTCTTCATCTTCTTCTCAAGACTTGTGCAAAGATCATCAATCGCTTCGGCAACAGCAGTGTTCAACACTACAATCGGGAAGGACACAGACTGGCTCGATCCAACAGCCCTGAACTCGAACTTATTGCCGGTAAAGGCAAACGGTGAGGTTCGGTTACGGTCGCCCGCATGCTTGGGCAGTGTTGGCAATACCGGTGTACCCAATCCAAGCAAGCCGCTTTTAATTGAATTCTTCAGGCCTCCGTTAAGGAGCTGCATGATAATATCTTCGAGCTGCTCGCCGATGTAGGCGGAGATAATGGCCGGTGGCGCTTCATTGGCTCCAAGACGGTGGTCATTTCCTGCATGGGCGATGGCAATTCGAAGCAGATCCTGATGCTTGTATGCCGCTCTCAATACTGCAGAGAAGAAAAACAGAAACTGCATGTTTTCGTGCGGGCTTTCGCCTGGCTCTAGCAGGTTCATTCCCTCTTTTGTACTTAGAGAGTAGTTCAAATGCTTACCGCTGCCATTCAAACCATCAAAAGGCTTCTCATGAAGCAGGCACTCAAACCCATATTTTTTGGCAATTTTCTTGAGAACAATCATCATCAGCTGCTGATGATCGGCTGCGATATTGCAGTTTTCAAACATTGGCGCAATTTCAAATTGGCCCGGCGCCACCTCATTGTGACGAGTTTTTACCGGAATCCCCAACCTGTAGAGTTCCTGCTCGGCCTCAAGCATGTATGAGAGCACCCGGTCCGGGATGGAACCAAAATAGTGATCGTCGAGCTCCTGGCCTCGTGGCGGTTTTGATCCCACAAGTGTTCGGCCTGAGGTCATCAGATCAGGTCTTCGGTAGAAAAACTCCTGATCAATCAGAAAATACTCCTGCTCACAACCCACTGTTGAAGAAACACGCTTACTGTCGATACCGAACAGTGCAAGGGCTCTTTTAGCCTGCTTATCGAGTGATTCTACAGAACGAAGAAGTGGTGTTTTGTGATCAAGAGCCTCACCGGTCCATGAAGCAAAAGCAGTTGGAATACAGAGATATTTTCCATTTTGATTTTCAATCAGAAATACCGGTGAAGTTGGATCCCAGGCAGTATATCCACGGGCTTCAAATGTTGGCCGGAGACCTCCACTTGGAAAACTTGATGCATCAGGCTCGCCCTGAATCAGATCTTTTCCAGAAAATTCAGCAACGGCTCCTCCCCCCTGGTTTGGAGTGATAAAACTGTCGTGCTTTTCGGCAGTTGCACCTGTGAGAGGCTGAAACCAGTGAGTGTAGTGGCTGGCACCCAACTCGGTGGCCCACTCTTTCATTGCGAGAGCAACCGCATCGGCAACCGTCGGATCCAGAATCTGACCGTCTTCAATGGTATTTTTCAATTCACTCCATACTAATTTTGGAAGCCGCTCCTTCAGGCCATCCAATGTAAGGGTATACTCACCAAATACTTCAGTGATGTGCTTTTGTTTAAATTCTCCGTTAATGGCAGGTGACCAGCTTCTTGCAGCCGCCAAAGTATCGTATCTTCGGGTAGTTTGTGACATGTATCAGATATACTTTTTAGTTTCCGGTTAGACACAACCAAGATATCAGAGTTATTCAACTATCAAAAGAATTAAGATGAAAAATTATTAACAGTTAATAAATGTTAACATTTCTTTCCTTTGAATTAATTTTTTAATGTGAAAGCGCTTTTATAATGATAAATGCTGAATAATTTCTTACCCATGATCATATTTACTGAACTTTTTTAGGAGAGCACGGATTCTGTATCTTCCACTGCAGTAATTACCCACATTCAAACCTTAATTATTTTTTGTTGAAATCAGCAAAATTCACCCCCTGGCTGAGCGCGGCCAGGCCACAGACATTGGCGGCAGCTTTCGTACCTATACTTATAGGCGCCTCTTTAGCTTACAGTGAAAACACCCTGCGCTGGGACACTACCCTGGTTGCCCTTTTCTGCGCTTTTGCTATTCAAATTGGCACAAACTTCGCCAATGACTATTTCGATTTTGTAAAAGGAGCGGATACACCCGACAGAATTGGTTTTGAAAGAGCCACATCGGCCGGAACTGTTTCGCCAAAGGCAATGCTAAACGCCGCAATCCTGATGATGACTGTCGCATTTCTTGCGGGGCTTTACCTGGTTTGGATTGGCGGATGGGTTATCCTGATCATCGG
>SKRK01000230.1 GCA_007118525.1 Balneolaceae bacterium | reverse complement strand
GAGAGTGGGAGAGTGGGAGAGTGGGAGCCTGACATATTTCCATAAAAAAAGTGATAAGGCAACGACCTACTCTACACCTGACTGCCGCATTTTTTAACTTTGAACTTTCCCGGCCTTGATTATTTATGATTTCGATCAAGTTTCTTATCGCATGGAAAACCAAGAATAGGTTTCCCAGTGCGGAAGTCAGGAAAAGTAGTAGTTAATTCGAAGGCAAAAAATGAGAATTTGAGTCAAATCAACACTCAGAGGAGCATCCCCCAAGTCACGCCATGGGTGTGACTCTCCCCCTTCGAAGGTGGACTTTATCTGACCCCAAAGGGCTCATTTTTTGCACGCGCAAGCGAAACTCGTTAAAGTCAACTTGTCACATCTACCGGTAGATGCTGAAAGAGCGCCTGTAGAGATCAAGATTGAGGCAGATGGCAAGCATGATTGTGTTTGCAAGAAATGCTGATCCGCCATAACTCACAAATGGCAAAGGCACACCCATAATGGGCAGCACCGCAGTTGCGCTTCCGATGTTTATCACAAAATGGATAAAGTACAGAAAGGTGACGCTGACAATCACCAGTTGTGCAAACGGATGTTTATGCACTCCGGCCATACGTAGCAGCAGTAAAAAGAGTGCAGCATAAAGAAGGAGTACCAGCGATGACCCCATAAACCCAAACTCTTCACCGATCACGCAGTAAACAAAATCGGTCCACTGTTCGGGTAAAAACCGAAGTTGTGTTTGGGTGCCCTTCGTAAACCCTTTCCCCTGCAGCCCGCCTGAGCCTATAGCTGTAGTAGCCTGCAGCACATTCCACCCGGCCCCCTGAGGATCGAGCGATGGGTTGACAAAGGCTTCAATTCGTGCGCGCTGATGAGGCTGCAGCACCTGGTGAAGGGCCACTTCGGTGCCTATTACAACCACGATTCCCAACAGAAGTGAGGAGGCCGTGAGCCATGTCTGTTTTTGGAGCAGAAAGATGGTGATGGTTATGATTAGGGCTGCAATGGCGCCGTATAGAAGGCCAATTACAGAAAAGTATCCGATTAATGCCGGTGAGATGATAAGCAGCGATAAACCATACGGCAATCCGGACCAAAAGAGTACAACAGGTATCAGTGCAAGCAGTACCAGGGCCGTTCCGGTGTCGTTTTGCAGCACGATGATGATCACAGGAACCAAAATGATCATTACCGTGGTAAGCGCTGTTTTAAAGTTTCCGACCGAGATATCTCGCTTGTGTGTGAGGTAGTTGGCCACGGCCAAAACAGTGGCCAGTTTTAAAAACTCACTGATCTGTAGCCTCATTCCGAAAATGGAGAGCCATCTTCGGCCACCGCCAACTTCAATTCCTACAAATATGGTTATTATGGCCAATAATATACAGATGCCGTAAAAGATATAAGCCACTCCCTGAAATGTACGCGGCGATGTGAACTGGATGGCAATCAGGATGAAAAGAGAGAGTGAGATCCAGACGATTTGCCGCGAAAAGTTATTTTGAATATACTCGGGCAAAAACTGGGATACAGGCCCCTGAGTTGCACTATAAATGGCTATGAGGCCGATAGCCGTTAAAGCAAACCAAACCAAAAGTACCGGCCAGCTAAATTCTTTTGAATTAATCATGGTACCGGCACCTCCTCTGGTACATCATTCACTACCGCACCTTCTGGTTTGAAGTTCAGCACGTGATTCATAATGTGGGGCCGGGTCGTTGTGCCGGTGAGGTACTGTTCAATTAACAGGCTGGCAATGGGTGATGCTGAAACTGACCCAAACCCGGAATTTTCCATCAGAACCGCAATGGCGATTTGCGGATCATCTGCCGGAGCGTAGGCAATGAACCAGCCATGGTTAAGGCCGTGTGGATTCTGTGCTGTTCCTGTTTTGCCATGTATCTCAATGTCCGGTATATATGCAAAGTAGTTGGTTCCGCCAATCTGCATAGAAGCTTTCATGCCGCGTTTTACAGCATCAAGATTCTCCTCCCTGATCCATTCAATTTTTTTCTTCTCCTCCGGATTGGTTTGGTCTACATCACCGTTTGTGTGCCTGATCTGGCTTACAAGATGGGGATGAACCCGATACCCGCCGTTTGCGAGTGACGCTGTGGCAACTGCCATCTGAAGGGGAGATGCTGAAACCATGCCCTGGCCAATACCTAAACTCATTAAATCGCCTACACCCCATTTCCGAACACCAAAGTTTCGGTTCATATAGGTGCTGTCGGGCACTATACCGGTAGTTTCAAAGGGAAGGTCTATATTATTTCTCGGGCCGATTCCAAAATCCTGTATCAATGATGACCACTGGTTCAGAAGGCTGCGCGTTGCTATGCGATCCATCATCCAGAGAAAATAGGTGTTACTGGAGTAGGCCAATGCGCTCTCAAGATTGTAATCGCCGGGGTCTGCTAAATCGCGGTAGGCACGGCCCCGGATGTAAGCCCCGCTATTGTAAATTTCAGTTTCGGTTGTTACCAGCCCGAGATGCAGGCCAACGAGGCCCATAAAGGGTTTAAAAGTTGAACCGGGTGGCTGTCTTGTAGAGATGGCTCTGTTGAAAAGAGGCGTTTTAGTATCGGTGTTGATACTTTGCCAGTATTGCATGTCCATTCGTCCCGCAAGCCGCTCTATGTCGTATTGCGGGGCGCTTACCATGCTGATTATTGCCCCGGTTTTTGGATCGAGTGCTACAAGCCCGCCTGTTTTTCCCTCCATCAATTTCTCAGCAAGTATCTGTACTTCAGCGTCAAGGGTAGTAATCAGATCGGCGCCTTTGGAGGGGGAGATATTCAGTTCGCCATCATTAAATGAACCCAAATTCTGGCCATATGCATTTACTTTTAGGTATGAACTTCCCAGCTCGCCACGAAGGAAGTCTTCATATACCATCTCGAGCCCACTCTTGCCAATTCGATCGCCGAGCCTGATGTGGCTGGAGCTCAGGTACTCTTCCCGTGAAGCTTCACGAAGATAACCCATGATGTGTGATGCTTTCAGATCAAGTGGGTAGTTTCTTTTACTCTCCACTTTATGGCCAATACCCGGCAGCTGCCAGGCATTTTCCTGTATGTCGGAAAAAACTTCAAAAGAAACTTCTGTAAAGAGCCGTGAAGTGCGGTGCCAGGAGTACTGCTGTGCCTCCCGGATACGGTTCAACACAATCTCTTCATCCATTTTCAGAATGTCGGCCAATCTGCTGATCTTCGCCATATTGAAATTGGCCGGAGTAATGGTGACGGAATAGATGGGCTGATTATCTACAAGAATGGTTCCGTTACGGTCCAAAATCAGACCGCGTGCAGGGTTTACGACCTCCAGACGAATGGAGTTTTGCATACTCAGTGGTGAGTATTTCTCATAATCAACAATCTGAAGCTGAAAAATCCTGACTAGCATTACCATAACACCTATAAGTACTATGGCTTGCAATATCCGGATAGACGTCTTTAGATTATTTGGGTTTCTGCCTCTTACCATAATTATCAGGAATCATTTCTAACCAGGTGTAAAAAACTCCCTAATATTGCTGTGAAAATCGAACTTACGAAAAGAATGCTCCAGAGTACATATTCAGTGGCATAAACCTCCGTAAAGAGGGAGACACTAAAAAAGATTAAATTATGCAGAAATGCAGCAGCCAATATGATCAGAAAGATTTGCCAGAATATAAAACGGTTTTCTGATATACGGTTCAAAAAGCTGTGTAGTATAAATACCAGCAACGTTTTTGAAAACATATGAAGGCCCCACAGATCAGTGAACGAATCTTGTAAAAAGCCGAACAGACCTGCGTAAAGCAAGCTTTCGGTTTTATTTTTTTTCATACACACCCAGAGAATGTATACGAGTACCAGATCTGCTTCTGCGTTAAAAATTCGCAGATTCCGGAAAAGCATAATTTGAAGTACAACAATTCCGAGTCCGATAAGTAGTATTCGTAGATTATCTGATCGGATCAAAACAACTCCTGTTGTTCAAGTTGGAGTTCTTGTATGGTAGTGTCGGGCCTGAATGCCATGATAAACCCTTCTGACAGCGTGAACAGGTCGGCAAATGCCCTTAGATAAATGGTTTGTGTTTCAATGCCTTCTCCGGGTTCAATTCTTACAATTTCACCAATCTGGATCCCCTGTGGGTACAGGTTACTATAGCCGGAAGTTTCAACAATCTGGCCCACTTCAACAGATATCGTTTGAGGCACGTACTGCATTTGGAGTTGATCGCCCCGCCCCGTCCATGAAACGATGCCGTACGCACGAATGCCCTGTACGCGAGCACTAACCCTGAAAAGAGAGTTGGAGTAGGGTAGTATTTGGGAGAAGTTATTTGATGTAATTATTACCTGCCCAACCAGCCCGTCCGAGTTAATAATGGGCATTCCCACCTCCACTCCGTCATTTGAGCCGGCATTTACAGTAAGCAAATTATTTACATCGGTTAAATCTTTAGCTACAATCCTGACCGGAATGAGCGGATATTCACTCTCTTCGCGCAGGTCTAAGAGATCTCTTAAAATGATATTT
>SKRK01000347.1 GCA_007118525.1 Balneolaceae bacterium | reverse complement strand
GTCACCGATCCCTGCCCTTCAGTCTGAACGGTAAGGGTGAATTGCTCGACCGGAGTTTCTTCAAATACCGCCGTGACGGTTTTGTTCTGGTCAACGGTAATGGTTGTGGGATTCTCGCTTCCGCTCAGGTCTCCATCCCAGTTTTTAAAGTGCCATCCATCAGCAGCTTCAGCAGTTAACTGAATCATTGTCACAGATGAATTGTCATCAGATGAGTCAACCGGAGTCTCTTTTACACTACCATTACCAATAATTTCAATGGTAAGTTTGTACTCTTTTGGAATGAAATATGCTGTGACAGAAATATCGGATCTGAAAACAAGCATTTCCGGGTTTGAATCGCCTGTGAGATCACCCTCCCAACGGTCAAAAAGATATCCTTCTGATGGGCGGGCTTCAATTTGGACGCCAACCTCTTCTGCATAACTGCCCTGGGATGGATGAACCGCTCCTGACTCTTCGGGTAATACATTGGTGGTAAGTGAATAGAGACTTGGCACAGAATCTTCGAACGATCCATCGGTTGAATCGCATCCATAGTTCAGTATTAATACTCCAAAAAAAAGAGGAAGAAACAGAAATCTCTTTATCATCTCACTCAGGCATGTTGACTTAATTCATCCGGATAACCTATAAAACAATTCTCTCTATTTTACCGGTAGAAATAGATGGTGGTTGAAAGCAATATACAGATTGAACAGCGAGTGGCTTAGAATGTTAATTTTTTTTAATTGCAAAAAAGATCACTTCTTCAATATCCATAGGTAATCAATAGATATTCAGATGTTTGCGGCTGCTAAAATTTAATCATTATGGTCAGTTATCATCACTTCTGTCAGTGGCTGTTATTCTGAATCGGTCGGTAGCAACTTCATCCAATCCTGAAACTGAAAAGATCAGTGTGAACCACTCATTTCTGCTGTGAATAATTAGATTCTTAAACTCGGCTATTCCGGCCTGATTTGTAGTGACAATCAGATCACCATCTGAAAAAACCTGGCCTCCCTTCTCTCTAACACGTACCTCAATATCAGGGATATTGTGGCCAAATTTATCAATAATCCTTACTGTGGGAGGCCCGCCAATGGGACTGCCGCTTTTTGTATTTTCAGGCTGCTTTAGAATAACAAGCTGAGCAGGATCTCCCACCTCAAAAATAAGCGAAGGCTTTTCATTCAGGGTAATTTCCTCTGCTGTAACCGACAAGGTTGTCTTCTCCGGAGTATTATTTGTTACCTCAAACTGATAGGTACCGGAAGTTGTGGTTTCTTGCAGTGTACCTACAGTTGCACTTCCGGTAATATCCACAAAAAAATCAGCTTCACTCAAACCTGCATAAGGATTGTTGCCATCGTCACGAAGATCTATTGTAACGGTTGAGTATTCACCAACCTTTAGTTTAGCCGGCGATACGGTAATGGCAGAGTTTGCAGGGTTTATTTTAGTAACAACTCTTACAAAGACGGCAGTCACGGATTTGTTGTTATTGAAGTATAAAAACTCCGGATTTGAATTACCGGACAAGTCGCCTTCCCATCTGTCAAAAGTATAATCTTCTGAAGCGATGGCTGATATCTGAAGAGTGTTGTCAGAAACGTAATCACCGCCGGTGGGGCTTACTGTCCCGCTTCCTTCCGGAGTTACAGAAGTTGTAAGCGTATGCAGGTTGGGTATAGTATCCTCAAAAGCTCCCTGACCGGTATCACATCCATAAGCGGAATAAAACAGAACTATTATAGAAATAGTGTAAATGCACTTTCTCATAACTCCCCTCACAATCTATGTGAATTCACTCCTCGCTGTGTGCCTTTAATTTGTTCTCTCTGAATTATTGGCAAGTTTATAGCGAAGTTTACCTGATACGAATATACAATATGATCAATGAAGCACTGCAATCATTAAATATTTTTAACGATCATCTTCACATCAAATATACTCGCCTGAAGGTGTAAACAGAGTATGGTTGGCCATGGAAGGCGCGCGGATTTCGCTTTAATAAAATTTCAAAAGTGAAATTTTTTTGAACTGCCAACGCAAAGCATGATATCTCCGGATGTATTCACACTGAATGAAATAGATGATATCAATTTATATGATGATTCTCTTGAAAGAGGAGCAGGTACTGCACGGTTTAACGATTCGGGGCCGGCTCCAGAAATTTTCTTGTATAAATTATTGGTTAGCAATGAAATAGTGCTCACCAGAACGACGATACGGATCAAGCAACAGAGTTTGTTGATTATCCCATATAGGGCTAAATTGTTGTGTACCCCTTAAAAATCACAAAAAAGATGTCAGACAAGGAACGACTTGGTTTCGAAGAGGCTTTAAAGAAACTGGAAGCCATTGTAGAAAAGCTGAACGATCAGGATATATCACTGGAAGAGTCCGTTGCACTTTACGAGGAAGGAATTAAACTCTCAAAAATATGTTCGGAAACTCTCGAAAGTGCCGCATTGAAGATCGAACAGATTGATCAAAATAATGGTAAAGAAGCCAACTAAACCAATCTTCATGGATTTATACAAGCCTAAGCCAGGACCATTGCTTAAAAACATTGATTCACCTGCAGACCTAAAAAAGCTGAAACCGGATCAGCTTCAGGATGTTTGCGACGAACTTCGTGAGTTTATAATCGACATGGTTTCGGTACATGGTGGTCATTTTGGAGCCAGTTTAGGAGTTATTGAACTCACCGTAGCCCTTCATTATGTATATAACACGCCTGACGATAAATTGATATGGGATGTTGGCCACCAGGCTTACGGGCATAAAATACTTACGGGGCGGAGAGAGGATTTTCATACCAACCGCCGCTACAAGGGGCTTTCAGGGTTTCCAAAACGAACCGAAAGTGACTACGATACCTTTGGTGTTGGCCATTCCAGTACATCCATTTCAGCCGGACTGGGTATGGCTATAGCCCGCGATCTGGATCAGTCGGATAAAAAAATTGTGTCTATAATCGGGGATGGAGCCATGACGGGCGGGATGGCCTTTGAAGCGATGAACAATGCCGGCGCACTAAAGTCGGATATGCTGGTAATTCTGAACGACAATAATATGTCGATTGATCCGAATGTGGGTGCATTAAAAGAGTATCTGGCCGAGATCACAACCAGCAAGACGTTTAACTTGATGCGCGACGAGATTTACGACCTGCTTGGTCATTTCAAAACGGCCGGTGATAAAATGAGAAAGGCTGCTTCAAAACTGGAGCGGGCCATGACGGCCGCCATCACCCCCGGAGCGCTCTTTCAAGCACTTGGATTCAAATACTACGGACCTGTTGACGGCCATAATGTGGATGCGCTCCGTCGCCATCTGGAAGATTTGAGAACCGTATCAGGCCCTAAGCTACTCCATATCGTAACCGTAAAAGGAAAAGGATTTGCACCGGCTGAGCGCGAACAGACCAAATGGCACGCCCAGAGCAGCCCGTTCGATAAAATTACCGGAAAATCTCTTGCAAAGCCTGTTAACGGAAATAAACCCGCACCGAAATACCAGGATGTGTTTGGCGAGGCTTTGGTTGAGCTGGCAGCCGCAAATGAAGATATTGTAGCGATCACGCCTGCCATGCCAAGCGGTTCAAGTTTGTGGCCAATGATGCACACGTTCCCCGACCGCTCTTTTGATGTTGGCATCGCAGAGCAGCACGCCGTTACTTTTGCAGCGGGACTTGCTTCAGAGGGCAAAAAAGCATTTGCAGCGCTATACTCCACCTTTTTGCAGCGCGCATACGACCAGGTGATTCACGATGTGGCCATTCAGAAACTACCCGTGGTATTCTGTATCGACCGGGCAGGCCTGGTAGGGGCCGATGGGCCAACCCACCACGGGCTCTATGATGTTAGTTTCCTCAGGGCAGTTCCAAACATGATTGTCTCCTCACCAATGGATGAACAGGATTTACGCGACATGATGTACACTGCATCCGAATATAACGACTCTGCCTGGGCGGTTCGCTATCCGAGAGGCCGCTCAACGGGCATGAAGCTTCGCGAGGGATTTGAGAAAACTGAGATCGGTAAGGGGCGAATCATCAAAGAGGGCGAGAAAGTAGCCGTTCTGAGCTTCGGGCCAATCGGTAGTTATGTAATTGAAGCCGGTACCCGTCTTGCCGAAGAGCAGATCCATATAGGCCATTTCGATATGCGTTATGCCAAACCGATCGATACAGAGATGATCGACTATGTGATGGCGAACTACGACAGGATTATTACACTCGAAGACGGCACTAAACTGGGAGGTTTCGGCTCAGCTGTTGCCGAGTATGTGGCAGAAAAAGGCCTCGCTATCCCGGTTAAAATTATGGGTGTACCCGACGCCATTATAGAGCACGGAACCCAAAAAGAGCTTCATGATGAAGTGGGAATTGGGCCTGATGGAATCGTGGAACAGGTTAAAAAGGCACTGGATGTGTTGGTTTAGAGTGCCGCATCTTATATGCTGATATTCCAGTATTTGTTTCTCGTGCCTTCGGCGCGAGAACTCAATCAAAACGGTCACCTGAATCGATTGATCACACAAGGCCGCTGAAAGAACACACGCCTATACCTTTTCCAACCGTTCCGCAAGCCACATCTTGATAACCG